>JAQUHL010000204.1 GCA_028683635.1 Candidatus Cloacimonadota bacterium | reverse complement strand
GTGTGGATATGAAGCGTTGGGGAGCCGATCACCAGTTGATGGTCGCGGTCACAGAAAAGAAAAGTAAATCCGATCTCGACGAATTGATCACTGCTCTTTCGGAGGTAAATTATGTCTAAGACCATATTCGATTACAGCGTTCCAGAGCGCTCAGCTGTCAGTCTTCCACCTCGTGAAATCGATGGTGAATTGGCAAACATTATATCCCCCAAATTCCTGCGTAAAAGTCCTGCCCGTCTTCCAGAATTGAGTGAACTGGATGTGATGCGTCACTATATCCAGCTTAGCCATAAAAACCATTTTATCGAAAAGGGCTTGTATCCTCTTGGCAGTTGCACAATGAAATATAATCCCAAAATCCACGAGCAATTAGTTCGTCATTCCTGCTTCAACAACATCCACCCCTACCAGCATCTGCATACCCTGCAAGGCTCTTTGGAAATCCTTTATGAACTGCAAAAAGATCTGGCAGAGATATCCGGTATGGCCCAGGTAACACTCCAACCTGTTGCCGGTGCTCAGGGTGAATTTACTGGCATTAAAATTATTGAAGCCTACCATCGTGCCAAAGGCAACTCTCATAAAAAAAAGATTATCCTTCCCGATTCGGCACATGGCACAAATCCTGCCAGTTGCGCCCTGGTTGGCTACGAAGTGGTAGAAATCAAATCCAACTCCCATGGCAGGATTGATCTCGAACGTTTGAAGGAAGTTATCGATGATGAGGTAGCTGGGTTTATGCTCACCAATCCCAACACCCTGGGTTTGTTTGAAAACCAGATCGAAGATATCGCTGCTTTGATACACAGCGTGGACGGTCTGGTCTATATGGATGGAGCAAATCTGAACGCTCTCATGGGAATAGTGCAACCTGGAAAAATTGGCTTCGACGTGATGCATTTCAACCTGCACAAAACCTTCTCGACCCCACACGGTGGTGGAGGCCCTGGATGTGGACCTGTTGGCGTAGTGGATAAGCTTGTTCCCTATCTTCCAGTGCCAATGATTTCCAAAAACGAGGACGGGTATTTTTTCGATTATTCTCACGAAAACACGAGCATCGGTAAAGTTCATACATTCTACGGTAATTTCGCAGTTATGCTGAGGGCTTATATCTATATTCGGATGATGGGTCCTGATGGCTTAAGGAATGCTTCTGAAAACGCCATCCTCAATGCCAATTACCTGATGAAATTGCTCGAACCATATTTCCATATCGAACATCGTGAAGCTTGTATGCATGAATTTGTCGCTGACGGAACCTGGCAAAAAAAGGAAAATGGCATCAGCACACTCGATATTGCCAAGAGGCTATTGGATAAAGGATACCACGCTCCAACCGTCTATTTCCCCCTAATAGTTCCAGAAGCCTTGATGATAGAACCTACCGAAACCGAAAGCAAGGAATCGATTGATTCTTTTGCTCAAGCTATGATAGAAATTGCCCAGGAATGCAAAAGCACTCCAGAAATCCTGAATGAAGCTCCGCTAACCACACCCGTCCGCAGAGTCGATGATGTAAGGGCTGTAAAAGTCCTCGATCTTAAGCATGAGATCAAAAACTGAGGGCTTTCTGCCAGTTTTGGGTAATATGAAGTGTGATTGGACTTTGATCACGAAAGCAAATAGGAGAAAGTAAAAATGAAGAAAGTATTTTTGGCAGTGATACTGATGGCGGGGCTCGCTCTAGGCTTTGCTCAAGCCGTTAAACTTGGCTATGTAAATACAGATCGAATACTAATGCAAAGCAACGAAGCTGCGGAAATTGCCCGGCTCTTTAATCTCGATAAACAAAACTGGTCAAACCAGATACGTCAGCTTGATGAAGAAATCAAGCAAATGGAACGGCAGTTTGAAATCGACAAGTTGACCAAGAATGAACAGGCTAAGCGGGAAGCCCAAACACGAATAGACACCAAAAAAGCTGAAGCTGGACGCCTGCTCGAGGAATACTTTGGTGAAAATGGCAGAGCTGAAAACCGTTATAAAGAGTTGATTGAACCTCTTACGGAGAAGATTCACAACCTGATAGTTAAAACAGCTGAAGAAGAGAAATACACAATGATTTTCGATGTCTCTATGGGCACCATCCTCTATGCCCTTCCCACTATCGACCTTACTGAGCAGATTTTATTGGAACTCAATAAGGGCACCATCGCTCCGGGTACCGAACCTACTCCCACTCCAGGTCAACCCGAAGAACCCAAAGAAAGTCCCTTCCCGGATATCAAAGAAGAGCCCAAGTTCTAATGAAACGCTTTCCCAAAGACTATACGGCTGGCGAAATCTCGGCTTTGATCCAAGGGGAGTTTATTGGAGATCCTTCTCACCTGATTGATAATTTTGCCGATCCTTCCGAGGCCAATTCCAGTTCCCTGATCTTTTTGGAACAGGAGAAATTCTTCAGCAAGGCTATGGCATCAAAGGCAGGATTGATCATCTGTACTCAGGAGTTTGCCTCCCGTCTTGGCAATAGCAATCTTATTATTCAAGAAAAGCCGTATTTCGTCATCATGATGCTCATTAGCCACATCCTTTCCGAAGCACGGAGCAAGCTTAAATACGATGTATCTCCCAGCTCAAAACTGGGGGACAATACTTGCCTTGCTCCGGATGTACTCGTCGGAAACAATGTGGTCATCGGTGCCAATTGCCAGATCGGCTCCCACACGATAATTGGTGCTAATTGTGTGATTGGTGATAATTGTATCCTGGGTCAGGATTGTTACCTCTATCCAAATGTTAACATCTATGATGATTCTGTTCTGGAAGATAGAGTCATCCTCCATGCAGGAGTCGTTATCGGCTCCGACGGCTTTGGATATCTTCTTCAGGAAGGAACCCAGATCAAGATCCCACAGGTGGGCAATGTCATCATTCATGCCGACGTGGAAATTGGATCTAACACTACGATCGATAGAGCTACCATCGGTTCCACAATCATCGGGGAAGGTACCAAAATTGATAATCTCGTTCAGATAGGCCACAATTGCATTATCGGCAAGCACAGTATACTTTGCTCTCAGGTAGGTCTGGCGGGGAGCACCACCATCGGGGATTATGTATATCTTGCAGGTCAGGTGGGAGTGGCGGGGCATCTCAGCATTGGGGATAAAGCTATGGTTGGTGCTCAGAGCGGCGTTTCACACGATCTCGACCCAGGAGGCAGATACTTTGGTTATCCTGCCCGGGATGTAAAGCTAATGAAGCGCATCCTTGCCGCCGAAAAGAACTTGCCAGAGATGTATAAAGCATATACTAAGTCAAAAGGGGATGGACACTCGCATGACTGAAAAGAAACATACGATCGGTGGAGAGGTTTCCTATACCGGTATAGGTTTGCATTCTGGAGAAATCTCTACCATTAGATTTAAACCTGCAGAGGCGGATGATGGCATTATCTTCATCAGGGTGGATATTCCCGGGAAACCAGAAATTCCGGCCGACATTGACCATGTGGTTGACATCTCAAGAGGTACTACCATCGGTATCGGGAATGCCACAGTGGGCACGATTGAACACGTTCTCTCAGCCATTAAAGGCCTGAACATTGATAATGTCCGCATCGAGATTGACGGACCCGAGGCTCCGGTGGCGGACGGCTCTCCCATAGTCTTTTACAACCTCCTGAAACAGGTTGGTAGCGTCCAGCAGGATTCGGAGCGGATATATTTCGAATTCGATAGCCCGATCAGTTTCTCTGCTCCTGCCGAAAATGTGGATGTGGTAATTGTTCCCTCCAATGAGCTTAAGATTACTTTCATGATCGATTACAAGCATCCCTATCTCGGCACTCAATATACCTGGCTACCCAACCTTTCGGTCTATGAAAAGGATTTTGCCGGTGCTCGAACCTTCTGCTTCATAAACGAAATCCTATATCTGAAAGAAAAGGGGTTGATCAAAGGCGGTTCCCTGGAAAACGCACTGGTTATTGCAGAGCCGGACATGAGCGAACAGGAACTAAAGCACCTACAGGATGTCTTTGGTTATCATGAACCGGTAACAGTATCACCACAGGGAATCCTCAACAGCCATCCCTTACGCTACTACATAGTATTCGTCAGACACAAAGTTGCAGATTTACTGGGGGATATTGCCCTTTTGGGATTACCTATCAAAGGCCATATCCTGGCTGCCCG
>JAQUHL010000203.1 GCA_028683635.1 Candidatus Cloacimonadota bacterium | reverse complement strand
GGGGGGAGGGATATTTTGTTTATCTTGGCCCAGTTGAGTAGGTCAAAGATGAAGTCGTAGTGAACCAGGGCTTGCAGAGTCCAGTGTTGCCAGGGTTTTGGTTTCAAGCCAAAATGAGCGCAATAGGCTTGAGGATCCTTGTCCAGCATATAGGTGCTTGTTTCAGGAGCTTTGGATGAGAAAGCAAAGAGAGAATTGATTACAGATTCATCAGTCATGGCATAAGCAATGCTGTTCCTGGCATATACTCCCAATGTATCCAGGGGTATCACTTTTTCCATCTGTTCTTTCCAGAACTCGATGAAAGGGATGTGTTCACGGGTCAGGACGAAGCAATTGGTCTGGCAATTGGTCTCTATTCTGGGAGCAGAAAGATCGCTAAGATCTCTTTGCCAGATATCCAAAACCTGTTTGGGAATGCTTCCGAAAGCATCACCAGGTTTGTAGAAGTTACGGAATACGCCGGAGTTTTCACTTTTGTCCCGAAAGCGGATTTGGAACTTGCCTTCAGGAGCGATGAGGTATCTATCGACATCTCCGGTTACCACACAATCCGAATCCATCCAGATTATTAGCTGCGTTTGTGCAGAAAGAATCGCTACCGGTTTTTGGGTACAAACACTACGTGGATCATCTGAGGTAATCCTGATGACTTTGGTATCAGGGATGCTTTCCAGAATGCGCACATCCATAGCGGGGAGATTGAATCCCACCACATGATAATAACAGGGGATCTGGTAATAGCGAAGCGACAAACCCAAAAGCATCGCTCCCCATAAGTAATTATGATCGCAAGCAGTAACCACGGTTTTTTGATAGTCGCTCATAACTTTGCCTCACCTACCCAGGATTTTTTCTCTGATGTATTCCGGTAAATGCTCGTCTGGCATGATGTCTATACCCATCGAGCTTTTGAGGAAATATAGCAAAACGAGGATGGTGATGATCAAAAACAGGATCATGAAGATGTAGGTAAACATCTTGGCAACCACAGCCAGGTTCCGATCCATATCTCCCCTGTCCAGGGCTTTGAATTGCTTTCTGGTATCCCTGCCAAAGATAAAGACCACATACCAGTTTGTAAAGAACCAAAAGGCAAAACGGATATCAACTAATCCTTTTGATGGAACCGGAGGCAACATCCTTTTCATCAGACTGATGAGTTCTTTGCGCTGTTGATGACTGAGGTTTTCGGTGATACCCCTGCTGCCGACAACCTTGGAATCAGTGGCTTTGCCGGTTTGGTTTGAATTCATGATTCATCCCTCATACTTGTATTTTTTACCTCAGATGTGCTTCATCTGCAGGGCATACTTTTGTTGCTTGCTAAGGTTTTGTGGCAATCTCTGTTTGCGGCCTGTGTATTGCCTTTCCAGTTTATACATAACCGTGATAATGGCAAACATCATCATCAATTGGTAGAAATTATTCGTTTGTTTCAAAACCCACTCCAATCCCGATTCGATATAAATTGCCAGCAATCCACCGAGAAGACCTATTGTATAGTAGTGGAAGTCGGAGCCATAATAGCGGAAAAAGTTCCTGATATTCAGGAAATACATATAAAAGATCAGAGTAAAATACAGGGCAAGGGTGTGCCATCCAGCCTCAGCAGCAATCATGAGATAAACCGTTTCCACCAGAGCATTTTTCTCATCCTCATCATCCGGATCTCTCATTTCAATATGAGAACTGTATTGCCAGGGAGGATTGATCTTGATACCGAAATTGTTCAATCCAATACCCAGAGGTTTATCCTTCACCATTTTAAGGGCAGCAACTGCAAGATCGACTCTTGTTTTTGCGCTTTCCTCGGGAGCAGTCCTGAAGCGCTCATTGATGGAATTCCATGCCTGGGCAAGCATGGCCAGGGACGCAACTATCAGGATACCGGCAATCCACGTCTTTTTCTGAGTGATTCCTGCAAAAAAGCTCATCGCTAAAATAACAGTCACAGACAGAGCAAAAAGCACCAATCCTGCCCTGGATAGGGCTGAAATGACGGTAACGGATGCCATTCCGAAAAAAACCAGCCAAAAGACAAATTTATAAAAAGAGATGTCCTTCTTATTAAGCAGAAAAGCAAAGATCAGCGAGCCGAAAATAATCATATACATCACCAGGGAATTTTGGTGAGGAAAGGGTCCGGGAGACTGAAAGCGTCGTTGCAGATATTTCTGATCCATTACTTCGATAAAGATATAAATGGTAATAGCCGCCACTCCCTTCATAAAATCGTTTAGCTGTTCAAAATCCACAATATAATTGTAGATCACAAAGAAATACAGGAACATCCTTACCATTTTCCATAGTTCAAAGAGCGAAAACAGCACCACTGCCGAATTTGTGATTGAGAGCGCACTGAGGGCGAAATAGGCAAAAAAGATATAGCTCCCCGGAGGCATTTTTATGGGATATTGCTTCTTGCGGTGCATAACCAACAAAAATATCACAAAGGTAGCCATATCAACCATTCCGATTTCGAAGCCCTTGGAGGTAAGCCTGAAGGTCTCCCTGGAGACAAAATTGATATCTTCCATCTTGGCAGTGAAGATCATCAGAAAAAAAATTATGCGTTCCAATTTGGGATACCTGAGACACAAAAAGTATGACCAGGGCACTCCGATAAACAAAGTGGCGAAAAAAACTATGTATTTGAGATCGGATATTGATTCAGTCATTGGGGGCTGATGTGTTTGATCACCCTGGCGGGGATCCCAACAGCCACTCCCCCATCAGGTACATCAGATAATACCACGGCATTGGCACCGATTCTGGCCTGATTCCCAATCTTCAGCTTTCCCAGGATCTTTGCTCCTGAACCGATCTCGACTTCATCGCCGATAATGGGATTGGCCAGAGTATGGTCCTCACCTCTGGCTCCGAGCGTGACTCCCTGGTGGATGATGCAATTGCACCCGATCTTCACATGCTCGCCAATCACAATTCCATTGGGATGGGGCAGGTACAGACCACCCTTGATACTCGCTGCTCTGGCAATATCACACCCGAAAATAATCTGATTTTTCAAAGCTACGAGCTTGGCCAGAAATCCCAACTGGTGTCTGAATAAACAATTGGAAACCCGGAACATGAACACCGGTAAAAATCTGGGATTCAAAACATGGATATAATCCGGAGCACTAATACTTTGTTTGGCAAGGAATTTTTCCAGATCGGCTTCCAAAGCAAGAAGAGCATCAATCATTGGCAGACCCCCTGATAGTATCTATCATTTCAGCGGTAAACCAGGCAGCTTGCATAGCTTGTAAGCTGGGTAATGCCAGATATACAACGTCGTTCCATTTGGCTACAGGATGTTTGGGGACATAGACAATATCATTGGGTTTTAGCTGAAAATCTCTCACTTTCCCAGTTAAGATAGCCTTTGTATTGATTTTGAAAAGTCTGGGGTGAGTTAGGTTACCGCGAATTACATAGATTGTGGACTGGGCTGATGTTTTAACACCCTGGGCATAGGTCAGGCTCTGGATCAGGGTCATTTTTTCCTGAAACAGGAAATGTCCTTCCTGAATGACCTCACCTATCACATAAATCTCCTTGTTGATTACAGAAGGCAAATAGATATAGTCACGATCGAGAATGGGAATGTTGTAAAGCATATTACCTTTTTGAATCAGTTCGATGAAATCTATCGGCAAAATCCTGTTGTCGCGCATCATAAAGGCTCGTTCCAGATCCGCCAGTTCCACTGAGTTGTTCTGAAAATAGCCCAAAGCGAGTCCCCCTGCTTCTGCCAGAGCATCCAGTATTCTCGATCTTCCTTTGATCTCAAAAACACCGGGATAGGTAACTTTTCCCAAAATCGTGATAGTGGAACTCCTGGCTTCGAAAGGTATGATGGAAACCTTGGGGAAAAGGAGATATTTAGTAAGCCTTTTCTCAATTTCTGCCTGTGCTTCAGGGATGGTAAGACCCACCACAGGCACTTCTCCCACCAGCCTGTAGGAGATTGTTCCGTCCTGCTTAACAATTACCGCATCGGAATCAAGCTCCGGTTCGTCGTACACATAGATCTTCATCTTGTCGCCAGGACCAAATGTATATGGCGGTAACTCTATGTCATTCAATCTTTTTAGCTCTTCTATCGTTTCCTGAGTAGTCTGGGTGGCAAGATAGGTTTCTTCCAGATATTCAGGGGGGCTGATGAGGTTCTCTTCAATGT
>JAQUHL010000202.1 GCA_028683635.1 Candidatus Cloacimonadota bacterium | reverse complement strand
CAATCTCCAATATAGCAAATTTTTCAACTATGCATATCCCTATTGTATTGCAGTTCACCCGCAGAATGGTGATTTATTGCCCATATTGAATGCCAATCTGGCTACACTCTCGGATAACAACTACATCTCTACCCTCAGGGCAAAATGGTTCATGACCGAACAAAACCACCTCCCCAAGTTACCTTTTTCCAGAGTTCAAGTATATCTTGGTTTGGTGTTTTTGGGTTTGGTTTATATGATAATGCTGCTTTTGCTGTTTCATTACAGAAAGATGGCCAGGACCAAGACCATTGGTTTGAAGCTGGCCATCCAAAAAAAGAATAGCACAATTCAGGAACTGATGGCAATCCATCGTTTGTTTTCTGAGGGGCCAATAATAGTACTGAAGTGGAGTGATTCTGAACACGAGATGTTCAGCTTTGTATCAGAAAACATCAACCGCTACAATTATCAGGCCTCAGACTTGCTCAGCGGCAAGCTCCACTTCCGCAACATCATCCATCCGGACGATCTTGATTCGGTTCTCAAAGATAGGTACCAGCATCTCGTGCTTAAGGAATACTCCTATGAGCAAATGTACAGAATCGTGTGTCCTTCAGCGGAATTGCAAGCAAGTGTTACTGCTTCCGAAGAAGCTTTGTTAAAACAGCTCAATCCCTATCTTGCCAAAGCCAATTCTTTGGACATCCGATGGATATTGGATTTCACATTTTGTGTGCTCGATCCGGTAACCAAACAAAGATTTTTCCAAGGTTATCTTGTCGATGTTACCGAGCAGCAGATCAAAAATGCTGAAGTAAACAAAAACAGATTGATTGCCGAAGATGCTTTGGCGGCAAAAGATTTGTTTATCAAAGGCATTACCGAGGAGATAAAAATCCCGCTCTTCAAGCTTCACACCAAGTTGGGCTCATTGAAACTTATCAATAATGCCCTGTTGGATGAGGAAGGCATCATGAAGATCGAAACCTCTGTTCAACGGCTCGAGAACGTTATTAGCGATCTGCAGGAAGAAATGAATCAGCTTGACAAAGAGATGGCACATCAGAACAATGATTCATGAAGGAATTTAATTCATACTCAGTATATAATATCATGGAGGATATATGAAAAAGTTTATATTGCTTTTTGCCACTGTACTGCTCCTGGGAGCCATGTTTGCCCAGGATGTGGTAGTTAAAAGAGATCGCACCTATATGCGTTCTGGAGCGGGGTCTTACTACCCTGTTATAAGCCAGATACCCGTTAATACCAAAATTAGCCTCGTGGGAAGTAAAGATTCCTGGCTAAAAGTAACTTATAAAAACCAGACAGGATATATCTCAGCCACTTCTACTCAGGCTCAGAAACCCAAAACTGATGCTTTTGCCAAAATGAACAACCCTTCGAGTTCTGCCAGTAACGTTACCCAACATAGTATCTCCGCTGGTGTCAAAGGTTTTGGAGAACGCTTCAGCTCCGATTTTAAGGGTGATTCAAACTTCCTCGAACTTGCTATGAATGCTTCCATCGATCCCCAAAGATATTCCGAGTTTGCTAAAACCACATACAGTAAGAGTAACCGCAAAGATTTCTTCAAGGCTCATAATTTACCCCGTCGTGACGCTCCGGATTATTACACAGAAGCCCAGGAAGGCTTTGGTCTGGGTGTGGCCAGCGTGATAGCATCCAATGGCTTGCTGAATAATCCTTCCCTTACGGAATATGTAAGTTATGTGGGAAACATCCTGGTTGAAGCCAGTGATGTAGCTGATGTTCAGTTCCGCTTCTTCATCCTTGATTTGCCCAGCGTCAATGCCTATGCTTGCCCGGGAGGCTATATATTTATCACCAAAGGCATGCTGCAGATGATCCGTAACGAAGCAGAGTTAGCCTTCGTTCTTGCCCATGAAATTGCCCACATTTCCAAGTTTCACGGCATGATCGAAACCAAGCTCAGAGAAAACCAGATCGGTGCAGAATCCGTTTTTTCCATGCTGGACGAAGAGCTTCCTGATTTTATGGATGAAGAGCACAAGGCCATCGAAGAAGACCTGGAGGCAGATATCAGATCCATGTATGAAAGCTTGATAGATGGCAGGCTGGATGCCTACGAGAAGGAAGCTGATGATTTTGGGATACTCTTTACTGCCAGAGCAGGATATGATCCTTCCCAAAGCATAGAGCTTCTGAACAGGCTTCTGGCCAGCAGATCCCAATCCAACAACCAACATTACCGCCCTGAAAGCATTTCGGAACGAACTACCTGGGTAAAAAGACAGGCTGCCCTGCATAGTAAACCCCGACAGAAATACTTCACCCATAGCGCTCGCTGGCAACAGAACGTGAGATTTTAGCATCTATTATATAGCTTAAGGAGAATAACATGATTTTAGAGGGAAAGGTAGTTGTCGCCCAGGGAGGCGGACCAACAGCCGTGATCAATCAATCGATGGTGGGTGTAACTCTTGAATCCCGAAAGTTTCCCCAGGTTACCCGTGTCTATGGAGCCCTGGGAGGAGTCCAGGGGATAATCAACGAAGAATTCATCGACCTCACACAGGAAACCACTCACAACCTGGAGCAGGTGGCAGATACTCCTTCCTCAGCTTTGCTATCCACGCGTGACAAACCGGATGAAGCTTATTGCAAGGAAATCTTCAGAGTTCTCAAAGCCCACGACGTCCGCTATTTCTTTTATATCGGTGGTAACGATTCTGCAGATACCGTCCGGATTGTCAACGAGCAGGCTAAAACGGCAGATTATGAATTCCGTGCTATCCACATCCCAAAAACCATAGACAACGATCTTGCCTTGAACGACCATACCCCCGGTTATGGTTCTGCAGCCCGATTTGTAGCGTCGGCATTTACCGGAGTCAATCTTGATAACCGGGCCTTACCCGGGGTGTATATCGGGGTAGTCATGGGAAGGCATGCAGGATTTCTAACAGCTGCATCTGCCCTCGCCCAAAAGTATCCTGATGATGGCCCGCACCTGATCTATGTCCCGGAACGCCCCTTCCACAGGGATGACTTCCTCAGAGATGTGAAAGATGCTTATGATAAACATGGAAGATGCGTAGTCGCTGTATCCGAAGGAATTATTGACGACAAGGGCGTGCCAATCATCACCAAACTCACCAGCAATGTGGAAAAAGATGCTCATGGCAATGTGCAGCTTTCTGGAACAGGCATGCTTGGAGACCTGCTCAGTGATCTGGTAAAGGATAAACTGAAGATCAAACGAGTGCGTTCGGATACCTTTGGTTACCTGCAGCGCTCCTTCATTGGTTGTGTATCCGATGTGGACCAGCGCGAAGCAAGGGAAGTAGGAGAACGTGCTGCTCACTATGCCATCTGGTACAATCTGGATGGTTCGATCTCGATTCAACGCACGGGATACTACTCTGTAAATTACAAACTGGAAATGCTTTCGGATATCGCTGGAAAGACCCGGCATATGCCTGCAAATTTCATAAACAAAGCAGGAAATGGTATCACTGATGATTTCAAATTTTACCTGCGCCCTCTGCTTGGTTCAGGCTTTCTTGCACCTCATCGTCTCAGAGCTCCCAAAGTGGATAAACTACTTATTAGAAAGGCTTGACATTTTTATCGCTCCTAAAATCGTGGCTTTATAAAAAAATACAGATCCCCTGGAGGTAAAGAAATGACCATTCATGATTTCATGGCAAAGGTCGAAGCAAGAAATCCGGGTCAACCGGAATTCCTGCAAGCAGTCAAAGAAGTTGTCGAAACCATTTGGGAAGTTTACATAAACAATCCCAGATTCGTCAAAGGCAACATCCTGGAACGTATTGTAGAACCGGAACGCACCATTCTCTTCCGTGTTCCCTGGATGGATGACAAAGGTGAGATCCATGTTAACCGTGGATACAGAGTTGAATTCAACTCCGCAATCGGCCCCTACAAGGGTGGCTTGCGCTTTCACCCCAGCGTAAACCTTTCTATCCTTAAGTTCCTGGGCTTTGAACAGATCTTCAAAAACAGCCTTACAACTCTGCCCATGGGTGGAGGTAAGGGTGGTTCGGATTTCGATGCCAAGGGCAAATCCGATGCTGAGATTATGCGCTTTTGCCAATCCTTCATGTGCGAACTGTTCCGTCATATCGGCCCCAATACCGACGTCCCCGCAGGAGACATTGGTGTTGGTGGACGTGAAATCGGTTACTTGTTCGGCATGTA
>JAQUHL010000201.1 GCA_028683635.1 Candidatus Cloacimonadota bacterium | reverse complement strand
CGTTGTACAAAACTCTGGAATTGTGGGCAGGCGCTCTAAGTTCAACCAGATCAAAGGCCGCTTTGGAGATGGTGAGCAGGATATAGACATCCGTCTTGCGAATCGTTTTTATCCTCCCCTCGATGGGAGAAAGCAGACCGTTATTTTCCGGGATAACAATGCCTTTCTTACAACGGAAGGTATTGCTTACATAAAGAAACCAGGAGATACTCATAACGATAAGGATCAAAGATGGATACAGATAATAGCTGTGCCCCGGAGCAAGGATGGTGAAGATCACCGTGGCAAAAAGCAGCAACATCGGAACCAGGCAACGCATGAACCTCTTGGTTCTGATTTGGGATAACTTTTGGTGTTCGGTGTAACGTACAGGCATAGCCGTCTCTCCTTTTCAGCACCTAAACTGTGGTCGAGTTCAATACAGCATAGGACAGGTCACCCTGTCCTATGCGCGATATTCTATCTTTTGGGAAATAGTATTATTTAATACCTTGAGATATTGCTTCACCAAGATTGAAGATAGGCAGGTAGATCACGATAATGATCGATCCCACAATACTTGCCATGATCACGATCAGCAAGGGTTCAATCAGGGAGGTGAGCCTGTCAATTACCGAATCCACAAGTTTCTCATAGAACTCGGCAGCTTTACCAAGAAGTTTATCCATATCTCCGGTTTCTTCGCCAGTGGAGATCATCTGCAGAAGGGTGGGAGGGAAAGCGCCAGTCCTGCGGAAGGCATTGGCAACGCCATAACCTTCTTTGACCATGACTCGTGCCTTGCGAACTGCTCCTTCAACGGTGGCATTCTGAACCACGTTTTCGGTAAGTTCCATTGTGTCCATAATCGGCACACCGGCAGCCATAAGGATGGAGAAGGTCCGGGCAAACTTGCTCATGATTGAGTTTGTGAACACCTGTCCGATTACGGGGACCTTGAGTTTGAACGCATCCATCAGATATCTTCCCCGATCCGTTAAGTACAGAATGAAGAAGGCAAAGAAGATAACGATCAGGAGCAGAATCGTCCCAAAGATATTGTTCTGAACAAATTCACTGGCAGCTATTGCCGCGAGCGTGGGTTTGGGTAGTTCAGCGTTAAAATCACTATACACTTCGGCAAACTTGGGGATAATCCAATAGAACATACCCCAGACCACGAGCATCAAGAAAATCAGAATGAAGACGGGGTATGCCATGGCAGAGATGACCTTGCGTCGGGTATCTTCAATTTTTTCCAGATAATCTGAAAGTTCATCCAACACGGTGTGCAAAGTACCCGAAGCTTCACCAGCTTTAACCAGAGCGACATAGAGGGGGTTAAACACACCAGGGTGCTGCTCCATCGCTTCGGAAAGGGAATAGCCCTTCTTGATGTCGTCCGAAAGACGGCGCAACACTTTGGCAAACTTTTTGTTCTTCTCTTCCCGTTCCAGATCCGATATGGCCTTCTCAATCGTCAGACCGGCAGAAAACATAGTGGAGAGCTGTCTGGTGAAAAACACAAGGGTTTTGAGCGAAACTCTCGTTCTGAGCTTATAAATGGTAAGCATGAACTTGTCAAAGAGGGAAAGCTTACCTTTGAAAGCGCCTTCTGAAGCTGCTTTGACGGAGATAATGGTATTCCCTTCTTTGCTGAGCTTGTCAATAGCCAGATCCAGGGAATCTGCTTTGACAATCCCTTCCACCCTGGCACCTTTGGCATCTTTAACTATATAGCTAAAATTCGGCATATCCTATACCTTCTTTCGTTTATTTATATTGTGATGGTCCATACTAATCAACGATGGTCATCTTGATGACTTCGCGGATCGTGGTGACACCTTTTTTCATCTTGTTGATGGCTGCATCGTGGAGTGTACGCATGCCAGAGCGGATGGCAGATTCACGGATAAGATCCTGGTTTCCGCCTTCATAGATCAGCCGGCGGATGTCTGCATCGACAGTAAGCAATTCGAAAATTCCCGTACGTCCGGAAAAGCCGGTGTTATCACAATGCACACAACCGGTACCAAGCTTGAATTTGATATCGGGGACTTCCTCAAGAGCCACACCACTATCCTGAATCTCCTGCTCAGTGGGTTTATAATCCCGGATACAGTTCGGGCAAATCTTCCTTACCAAACGCTGGGCCATCACCAGTGATAGGGATGAACCGACCAGATATGGTTTGATTCCTATATCGATCAGACGGGTGATCGTCGAGGGTGCATCATTGGCGTGCAGAGTGGAAAACACCAAGTGACCCGTGAGGGAGAACTTGATAGCGATGTCAGCAGTTTCTTCGTCCCGGATTTCACCGATGAGCACGATATCAGGATCTTGACGCAGCACAGAACGAAGCGCTGAACCAAAGGTGAGCCCGATCTGTTCCTTGGTTTCGATCTGAGTGATTCCCTCCAGGCGATATTCAACGGGGTCTTCCACCGTAATGATATTGGTTTCAATATCCTGGATTTCTTTGAGGGCGGCGTGCAAGGAAGTTGATTTACCACTACCGGTGGGACCGGAGACGATGATGATACCATAAGGACGGCGGATAATCTTGGAAAAGATTACCATATCCTCTTCTTCAAAACCCAGGGTGGAAAGCTTGAATCCAAAATCACCCTTATCCAGCAAACGCATCACGACCTTTTCTCCCAACACGGTGGGAGTGATGGATACACGGACGTCAACACTCTTCAAAGATGTTTTGAGTGAGATATGACCATCCTGGGGCAAACGACGTTCAGCGATATTGAGCTTGGACATAACCTTGATAAGAGAGATCACACCTGCATGCATTCCGATCGGAGGATTCATGACTTCACGCAGTGCACCGTCCACACGGAACCTGATCCGGGTATGCTTGGTTAGAGGCTCGATGTGAATATCTGTGGCTCCGGCTTTTATGGATTCGTTGATAATCAAATTGACCAGTTTGACGATGGGAGCTTCCGCATCCGATGATGCCTGGCTAATGGTGATTTCATTTTCATCTTCATCAACCGCCACAAAATCAAAGCCGCCAACCGCATCTTCAACCTGGGAGGTTGTACGGATACTTTTATAATATTTCTCCATCGTGTCGTGGAGAGCTTTGTCTCCAATCAGAATGGGTTTGACCGGTTTACGGAGCAGTTTTTTCAGGTTGTCGAGCACAGTCAGATCTTCGGGATCGGCAAGGGCAACGATTACGCCATCTCCCTCTTCACGGATGGCTATGACTCTGTTTTGAACCGCAAAGGGCTCCGGGATCATTGATACTGTACGGATGTCCAGATCCATAAGCTCGGCTTCATCAACAATGGAATAGCCCAATTGGTCATGAAGAGCTTTGAGCAGGTCACGTTCATAAAGGTGACCAAGTTTTAAAAGGGTTTCACCCAATTTCAAGCCGAAATTTGTTTGTTTGATCAAAGCTTCTTTAAGCTGATCTTCAGTAATGTAACCTTCGTGGACAAGGACTTCGCCCAGTCTGGCGAATTGTGGATTAAAACTCATTTAGCGTTCCTTTCCTTGCTGTTCTCACAGCAGTAGTGTATTTATTTAAAACAAAGAAACCTTGGGTTCGATTCTATCTCCTTGATGTTTATATCTCTGGCGTCCGGGTTTCCCCGGACGCCATAAGAAAGTAATTAATCAACCTGGAGGCGGGTAAGGGAAGGCCCAGGCATTGAAGGTAAGGTTTGTGTTTGCATCGGTTCCCGTTTCCAGGATAGATGCCTGAATCTCAATCGTTGTCAATCTTGGTTCATCCACGGCAGGATCAATCTCCAACCTGTAGATGCGGAAGGTTCCTTCGGCCACACCATCGGTACCCGTCGTTATTCTATGCCCCTGATTCACACCCGTATAATAAGGATGCGGACCAATGAAGGGATTAGGGTAGAGAATATCATGCCCTGCGAAGTATGGGAAGCAACCTCTGATGGAGGTTAGAAATACCTCAGAACCGTGGATCTGACATCCCTGTTCATCCGTCAACGAGTAGTAGATCTGAGCTTCTCTGAATTCCGGACTAGTGGGTCCGAAAGAAACCTGCGAGGGGAATGCTACCATCGTTACCCGCAAAGTATTGCTGCCGATGGGAAGCTTGATATCACTTTCACCCCATACCACGTTCGCACCGTTAAGGGTTTCGGCTCTAAGCACCAGAACTTCGTTGGTTTGATAGCCGGAATAGGTGAGGTAGGTATAAGCCGTACC
>JAQUHL010000200.1 GCA_028683635.1 Candidatus Cloacimonadota bacterium | reverse complement strand
GTGGGGTGATTGAGCTTTTGAAGCCCGAGTGCGCAAAAAACCCCAAATATCATTCTCGATTATAAGAGTATTAAACATGGCATCATTTCCTTCCAGCCTATCCAACTCTGCATTTCTGGCTTGACATAAACGCAAGATTTTCTTCGTATGCACTCAGGATAAACACTAAGGAGATAAACCATGAAAAAGGCACTTATCCTCATTGCTTTAGCCCTTCTGCTCGTTCAAGCCTATGCTCTGGATATCACTCTCAAAAATGGAGCGAAATTTCAGGGTATACTTCAATCGGCGGCAGACGGGATGATTATCATTATCGAAGGAAAAGTTACCATCACTATCCCCGCTGCGGAGATCAAAATCATCATGGACAAGGATAAAAACCGCACTCAGGAACTCCTGTCAAAAGCCAATTCCATCCCCATGATAGATAAACACTTCGTGCAAAGCGATGATTATTTTGTCTTCGAAGAACCTCTCGTCAGCCAGGAATGGATTTATGTGTATCTCGCCAAAATGCAGGTTCCACCCAGTCTGGAGACCAAACAGCAGGCACAATTTCTCCTGATGCAAGGTGGCGAAAAGAAGTGGATGAAACATTGGACCAAAAGCAAGCTTGGCACCAAAGCCGAACTCAAGCTTGGCACCAAGATCATCTTCTTTGACATGACCAATGATGAGGATGTTTACCGGGTGCCCGATAACACCCAGGAAGCCCGGAACGGACACTGGATAATGGCAAAAATTACGGACACCTCGGAGCTTTTCAAGGGCTATGTAATGGTATCCGGAGGACTCAAAGTCGGTCTGGATAGCATCAGGTTCCTCACAGATTAGAGGATAGCTCCGCTGCTCACATCAGAGACAGTGGATCGATATCGATATAGAAGCTGATCTTGCTTTGTGGGATCAGCTTCTTTTTATAGTAATTCACCACCTGGGACATCAGAGCTGCAGTTTTTGCTTTGATTATCAGATGATAACGATATTGTTTGTTCAATTTGCTGAACGGTGCCGGAGCCGGACCCAGAATAATCGCATCCTCATTATTCAGTTTCAGACTTAGCTTCTCCACCTGGTGCATATACCCGGCGAGCAGTTTTTGGTCTTCACTTTGAAAGACGATTCTCCCCAGCCTGTAATAGGGTGGATAGTGCAGGCTTTGCCGGTGGCTGAGCTCTTCTGTGGCGAAGGCCACGTAGTCCTGGTTCTGGGCATGACGGATGGCATAATGGCAGGGATTGAAGGTTTGGATGATCACGTTTCCGGGTTTTTCTCCCCGTCCGCTGCGTCCAGCTACCTGGGTAAGGAGCTGAAAGGTTCGCTCAGCAGCCCGGAAGTCGGGCAGATTGAGGGTTATTTCTGCCAGTATAACTCCTACGAGGGTCACATTTTCAAAATCCAGCCCCTTGGAAATCATTTGGGTTCCCAAAAGGATATCTGCCTCCCGGTTCTTCATGCTGTCGTGCATATACTTGTAGATATCTTTCTTGTGGGCGGAATCGGAATCCAGGCGCAGGATTCTGGCACTGGGGAAATACAGCTTGAGCAGGCTTTCCACTTTTTGGGTTCCAGAAGCGCCGTAATCGAAGGAGTAATGCCCGCATCTGGGACACTTCCTGGGAACCGGAAGTTTGCTTCCACAATAGTGGCAATTCATCTCTTCCTTGTCCTTGTGATAGTACATACTGATCTCACAAGCCTTACAGGTGATCAATTCGCCACACTTATTGCATTGGATATAGGAAGCGTAGCCCCGCCTGTTCTGGAAGAGGATGATTTGTTCCTTGTTTTCAAGGGCTTGCATAATGGCCGCAAGCAAGGTTTGGGAAAGTAATTCCCTTTCAGGCTCATTACAGAGATCGAGTATCTGCACCCGGGGTAGTTTGTAAGTAACTGGCCGCCGGGAAAGCACTTGCAGGTGATATTTGCCTGTCTGGGCATTGTGCCAGGATTCCAGGGAGGGTGTGGCAGAGCCCAATACCACCTGGGCATTCTCCATCCTGGCTCGCACCACAGCAAGGTCGCGCCCATGATAGCGGGGCGTATGATCCTGTTTATAGCTTTGCTCATGCTCCTCATCGACGATTATCAATCCCAGTTCCCTGATTGGTGAGAAGATTGCGCTCCTGGCACCCAGGGCTATCCGGCATTTTCCTTCTTTTAGCCTGATCCATTCTTCATAGCGTTCTCTCTCACTAAGCTGGCTGTGCATAATGGCAATCCCTGCTCCGAACACTGATACAAAACGTTCCACCATTTGCGGTGTCAGGGCTATCTCCGGGATCAGGAAGATAATCCCTTTTCCCAAAGCAAGATAATGCTTCATCAGCTCGATATAGATCTCGGTTTTCCCGCTTCCGGTGATACCATAAAGCAGGGTTACACTATATTCACCAGCTTTGCCGATCAGGAAATCACGGCCTGAGGATTGCTCGTCCGTGAGAGTAATCTCTTTTGCTTTTGACCCCTCAGAGTAAAAAGATATTCGGGTCTCGATCTTACGGGGAGTGATGCAAAGGATTCCCTTTTTTACCAGGGCTTTGATGATGGCGTAAGAGATCTCGTCGCTGATCTCCGAAAGTGGAAAGGGAGCCTTTCTTGCCTGGATCTTCGCAAGCGCCATCTCCTGCTTATCAGTAAAGTTTTCCCCCTGAGCAGGCTGGCGCAGCAGATCGATGAAGTTCACGGTTTTGGGCTTGGGGGTGTGGGAGGAAGGGCGTTTTACTTCTATCCATCCCTCGGCTTCCGCACCTTCAAGCATTTTATAGAGCGGATAACCCTTGAGGGATTGCCTCAATTGATCCAAACGCTGTGGGCCGGTAGTCTTTAGCTGCGAGATCAATGGGGTATAATATTCCGGAACTTCATGAGGCTCATTTATCAGGGAAATGGTGTTTTTCACCTCCGGTTGAAGCAGGGAAGGCAGCATGGCAAACAGAGCTTTTCCCAAAGAGCAATGATAATAGCCTGCCATCCAGGTACCCAGTTCTATCATCCGCTCATCCAGCAGAGGA
This sequence comes from Candidatus Cloacimonadota bacterium, assembly GCA_028683635.1. Lineage (GTDB taxonomy): Bacteria > Cloacimonadota > Cloacimonadia > Cloacimonadales > Cloacimonadaceae > JAQUHL01. The sequence goes on along the minus strand of JAQUHL010000200.1, from coordinate 1,183 downwards.
GTGGTATCGAGCACTTCCAGGATCGGTTTGTAGCTTATCTTGCCCGCGCTGACATCCACACTCTTCCCCAATATTCCCACAAGCTCCTTCCGGTTAAAATTCACGAGCACACGGATCCCCTCCGGATACTTGGCTTCCGCATAATAGACGAAATCTCCCTCGAGCTGCCAGGGCAGATGTACAATGTGATAAATTCGCATTGGGGAAGATTTGATGGGGTGGGCTTTGTGTCAAGACAGGTTTTTGTGAGTTTATGCAGATTCATATTGAAAAAGACCAATGAATAATGGGTTGTAGGGCGAAACCCTACTCCTTATAGGGTGGTGGGCGGGAATAGATTTACAAAAATAAGCCTCACAACCAGCATATTTGTAAGTCTGTATTTCGATAAATCGGGATGGGCAACGGTCTTCGGCATTGGGTGTTGATTCCCGCTTTTTGTAAAGTGCAAATATTGCCTCACTCTTTCATCCCCCTTCGACAGCCTTAATCACTTCTTAATCTACCCTTAATCAAGCGTTTATTATTAACGCTTGATTAAGGGTAGATTAAGAAGTGATTAACGCTGTCAAGTTAGGAACAAGGGGTTGGGGCTGATGTGGATACTATAAGTGATCACTGAAAACTGCAAATCTGATCACTGAAAACTGCAAATGGGATTTTGGGGCTAATTTCTGATCACCGTTTCTGCAAATTTGATCACCATTTCTGCAAATGAAGCGACCGAGTTTTGATCACCGTTTCTGCAAATCTGATCACCATTTCTGCAAATGGCAGTTCATCAGTCTCAGATTGAAGGATAAAAAAACCGTGGGGAGCACCGGGCGGTGTCCCCACGTCTCGGAGGGCATTCTATGTAGGGTCTGTAGGCTGTTATCAATTTGAGATTTGGCTGGATTTCTGTCAATAGAGATTCTTGCATATTCTTTATCATATTGAGCGGAAAGGACTTGACCACGGTTGCGAGGGGTGTAGTGTAGACCCATAAATTAACAGTCAGGTAACCGAGAAGGAGATCAAGATGACCAAGCAAAACAAGAATCGCAAGGAGCAGGCAACGCTGGAGCAGATGCTAGGATCAGGCAGCCAGATGGTATTGATGAGAGAAGATGGAACTGATCAGCCAATTGAAGAGATTATGGAGACTAATGTGGCTTCCGGCGACTATCCTTTTGATAGGGAC
>JAQUHL010000199.1 GCA_028683635.1 Candidatus Cloacimonadota bacterium | reverse complement strand
ATCGGAGATGAGAGAGTAGCCTATGCAAAGGATACCATCATCGAAAGTCCCAGGGATATCCCGCATGCGATCTATAACGAGACCGACAGCGATGTCCGTCTCCTCGTAATAAAAATGCCAAAACCATAACCAATAAGAAGGAGAACAAAATGAGCATGTATTGCTATCAGTGCCAGGAAACAGCCCGCAATCTGGGTTGCACCATGCGTGGTGTATGCGGGAAACCAGATACCCTTGCCAACAAAATGGATCTTTTAATATATGCCCTGCGCGGCCTTTCCTGGGTATCCAGGAAACTCATTGCCGAGGGGTACTATTATCCCGCAGATAGTCTTTTCATCATGCAAAGCCTTTTCAAAACCATCACCAATGCCAATTGGAGCGAGGAAGATATCACTACCAGCATTACTAATGCCCTTTCCCTGAGAAATAAGCGCCGTGAAGAACTCATTGCCAAATGCAAGGCCAAGGGAACCGACTGCTGCAAAGAGTGCCCGGAAGCCGTTACATTCGAAGTGAATCCTGAGCAATATGATGAGTTTGCCACCAAAGTTGGAGTTCTGAGGACAAAAAACGAAGACGTGCGCTCCCTCCGGGAGACAATTACCTATGGGCTCAAAGGTATTTCTGCCTATGCAGATCACGCTGCCATGCTAAACTATCAGGACGATGATGTCAACAAGTTCATGATGGAAGCTTTGGCCTCCACCATTGATGACAATCTTAATGCGGATCAATTGGTGGCAATGGTTCTCAAAACCGGTGAGTACGCCGTCAAAACCATGGCTCTTCTGGACAAGGCAAATACAGAATCCTATGGCCATCCCGAACCTACCAAAGTCAATCTGGGAGTAGGAACCAATCCCGGAATCCTGGTAAGTGGGCATGATCTTAAGGATTTCGAGGAATTGCTGATCCAAACTGAAGGAAAGGGCGTGGACATCTATACCCACAGCGAAATGCTTCCTGCGAATTACTATCCCGCATTCAAGAAATTCAAACACCTCAAAGGTAATTACGGATCCTCTTGGTGGCATCAATTGGAAGATTTTGAGAACTTCAATGGAGCGATCCTGATGACGACCAATTGCATAGTCCCCTTAAGGAAGGAAAACACTTACCTGAACAGGATGTTCACCACCGGTATGACCGGCTATCCAGGAGCCAGACACATCCCGGACCGGGAAGATGGAAAGACCAAGGATTTCTCGGAACTGATCGCAGTTGCCCAAAAATGCCCCGCTCCCAAGGAAATCGAAACCGGTTTCATCACGGGTGGTTTTGCTCACAACACGGTTATGAGTGTGGCAGGAAAGGTGGTGGATCTGATCAAACAAGGTAAGATCAAACGCTTCGTCGTGATGGCCGGTTGCGATGGCAGAATGCCTTCCCGCAAGTATTTCACCGAAATTGCCCAAGGCTTGCCCAAAGATAATATCATCCTCACTGCTGGTTGTGCCAAGTATCGCTATATCAAACTCGATCTAGGCGATATTGAAGGCATCCCCAGGGTGCTGGATGCAGGCCAATGCAACGATTCCTATTCCCTGGCCGTGATAGCCCTCAAGCTCAAAGAAGCCTTTGGATTGGAGGATGTGAATCAGCTTCCGCTCTCCTTTGATATTGCCTGGTACGAACAGAAGGCTGTGGCTGTCCTTCTTGCCCTCCTTTATCTGGGATTCAAGAACCTTAGAATCGGGCCAACCCTGCCGGGCTTCCTTTCCCCGAACGTCGCCAAAGTCATTATCGACACCTTTGGATTGCAAAAAACCGATGAAGTGCTAACCGATCTGGAAGCAATCGCCTCTGGAAAATAAACCCCTATAGTTATCACAGTGAAAAAGCCCGATCTCATTGCAAGATCGGGCTTTTCGTATTTTGAAGTTACTTTACTCACCGATAATTTTTACTAAGATACGTTTTCGCCTTTTACCATCGAATTCGCCATAAAAGATTTGCTCCCACGTACCAAAATCGAGCTTGCCATTGGTGATGGCGACAACAACCTCTCTGCCCATGATTTGTCTTTTAAGGTGGGCATCGGCGTTGTCTTCAAATCCGTTGTGGTGATATTGGGAATGGGGTTTTTCGGGGGCAAGTTTTTCCAGCCAGATTTCGAAATCCTGGTGCAAACCGCTTTCATTGTCATTTATGAAAACCGAAGAAGTGATGTGCATGGCATCGACGAGGCACAAACCTTCTCTGATACCGCTTTCCCTGACGCAATCCTCAATTTGGGGTGTGAGGTTCACAAAAGATCTGCGGGTTGGAGTCTGCATCCAGATTTCGTGTCTGTATGATTTCATGGGCAATTCGGAAGGGTATTCAGCATCGTGGCAAGTTCGGTGGGAGTATTGAATACATAATCTGCACCGGCTTTTTTCAGCTCGTCTGCACTTCTGTATCCCCAAGCTGCACCAATAGAGATCATTCCGGCATTTTTGGCAGTTTGGATATCGACATCAGTATCACCGATGAAAGCGATGTGTTCTGGCTTTACTTTCAACCTTTCCGCAAGCTCAAGAGCAATGGTGGGATCCGGTTTCAGAGGCTTGTCCTTTTGTTCTCCACTATAGATACCAAAGGGGTTCTTGGTGTGATTGATCAGCTTTCCCCGGAAAAAGAAACGGATCATGGCCTTGGTAAAATAGTGCGGTTTATTCGAGAGGATCGCCACTTTGTTTCTTCTGGAAATACACATCTGGATAAGATATAGCATTCCAGGGAAGAGCCGGGTATTATCTCTCCAAGCCAGATCATAGTACTTGTTGAAGAGCTCGGTGATCTCTTCAGTTTTCTTCTTGGTCTGAGCTGTTGAGGGCAGTACTTTCAGGATCAATTCATGCAATCCATTGCCAATAAATCCCTTGTAATCTTCCACAGGGAATGTTTTATAGCCGCATGAATGTAGCGCTTTGTTCATTGCGATCCCGATATCATGATATGAATCGATGAGAGTACCGTCCAGATCGAAGATGATTGCCTTGATTTTGGGATGTTCTGTTACCATATTACACTTCCTTAGCATTTTTTTGAATGTTAAAGGGTTTTGTAACCTCCCCCGCATAAACAGATACATGGGGGAAGGGAATTTCTATTGATTCACGATCAAATCTTTCTTTAATAGCCAACATCAAGGCATTTTTGGTTGTGAAAAAGTCCGCGGAGTTTGTCCATACACCAAAGAGGAAATTGATGCTTGAAGAGGCAAACTCATCGATATTGATAACCGGAGCAGGATCTTTCAAGGCTAATGGTTCATTCAAAACAATGTCCTCGAGGATGCTTCGTACCTTTCTAAGATCTTCTTTATATGCCACTGAGACAGTTATATTAACGCGTCTTTGGGGATAACGGGTAATGTTGATCACGTCACTTTTAATCATCGTCTCATTGGGCACTCTCACGAACCTGTTATCAGCAGTTTTCAGTTTTATAGATAACAAATCAATCGACTCCACAGTTCCAATATTTCCGCCGATTTGGACTACATCACCAATCACAAATGGCTTTTCCGAAATCAGGAAAATTCCGCTAATGATATTTGAAACAGATGTTTGCGAAGCAAAACCGATAGCCAAACCAAAGACTCCGGCTGCACCTAACAAAGCAGATAATTTGAACCCAAATTCATTTAGTACGCTGACGAAAAGAATCAGCATCCCCAAATAATAGACAGTTCGTTGGATCAATTGCTCTGCCTGGGCAGAAAGCTTGTCTCTCATAAGCTTGACGGTAATCTTTCGGATGAGTTTTACTACTGGAATACCGATCAAAAGAATGAGAACCACACGAATTGTCAACGATACGCGCTCGGGAGTTACAAACTTCTCCCAAAACTCCGTAATGTTCAGTAGTGCAAGCATCATAACCTCTTTTCTGCATATCCGAATAAAATTTTTACGCCTGGCTTCGTTATGCAGTTTTGATATAAACAAGGACATTATAATCAGAAAATCAATTTTGGCAAACTGAACTATATAATGAGTTCAATTTTTAGTAGCATTTCAATCAGCAAGAGCGTCTGGGTGAACTTCTTCACATCTTAGGTAACAATCTTTTGCTGCTGTATAGATATCCTTCTCTCCCCCACAAAAGGTTTTCTGCGAGATCCAATCCACAAAAACTGATTGACCAAAAGAACCCTAGAAAAAACAGAGTATCTGGAAGCGATCCTCAGAAAGCGGTTTGATTCAATA
>JAQUHL010000198.1 GCA_028683635.1 Candidatus Cloacimonadota bacterium | reverse complement strand
GCATAAAGACCCGGATTCCTTCGACTGTATTAAGCCTTTGAGCGAGGTATTTTACATATTCACCGTGATAGGCTTCATAGGGAAACTCACCGATCTTTTCACCATGCAGTTCGCGCAATCTGAGTTCCACTGATTCTGCCAGGATGTCCACCTGGTTACCGGCATCATTGATATAAAATTCCCTGGTAGGAGCAAAACCCACATGTTTCATCACTCGATAGAGGGTATCCCCGAAGGCTGCGGCTCTAGCGCTGACGATATTTAGGGGACCGGTTGGATTTGCACTTACAAATTCAAGCAAGACCTTTTCTTCTGCTCCAAAATCCGATTTTCCTATCTCTTCGCCGATCTCAAAAATCTGCCAGAGGATCTTGTGGAAGATGGCTGGAGAAAGGAAGAAATTTATGAATCCGGGGCCTGCTATTTCGATTTTCTTGTAGTTCTTATCCTTCTTCAATTCTTTGATCAGTAGCTCGGCAAGCTTGCGGGGGGGCATTTTGTTTTCTTTGGCAAGCACCATGGCAGCGTTAGTGGAAAAATCCCCAAATTCTGTATTGTTTGGCACTTCCACGATAAACTCGTTTTCGTGGCTGATCCCGAGTTTATCCAGCACCTCGGTGATTTGATCGCGTAAAATCTGTTTTATCATTTCTGGCTCTCTTTATCTTTACTGTTTTTTACCTTTTCCATCAGTTCATCGAGTTTGTAATACTCCCGGGTCTGAGGAAGAAAGACGTGAACCACGATATCACCCAGGTCGATCAAAACCCAGTGGCCATATTCAAGACCTTCCTTGCTGAAGACCTTGAGTTTGTTTTCCTTGGCCATATCGATCAGATGGTTGGCTATAGCCCGGTTATGAAGATCGGCAGAACCCTCGCAGACGATTACCACATCAGTGTAACCGCTATGTTCTTCAACGTCATAGACCTTGATGTTTTCTGCTTTCTTCTCTACCAGCCATTCGATTATCGCCTGAATTTGGATATTGTTTGCCAATATCTCCTCCCCTTATGGGTTTATTTCATAAAAGTATCAAAATCCCGACCAAGAATAATCTCGAAATCGGCGTCAAAATCTTCGTTTCTGGCTTCTGTCCAGAGGCTTATCCCAGTCATTTTCTGAAGCCTGTGCAAATCTTCACGGTCTCCCTTTTTGATCAGGATGACGGATTTATCCCAGATCGGTTTAGGAGTATTATCCAGACGGATAACATCCAGATTCAGCTTGGCACAATATTCTTTGAACTCACTTGCCAAGCCCTCAAAACCGCAGCCGTTGGTAAGCACGACCTTGATGGCGGGAAGCCCTGCTTCGGAGCCTAAGGTAGAGCGGGAATTCTTCCTGCTGCTCACCATAAATATCACAAGGATAAGTGCTACTATACCAATAACTAAGAGTATCAGTTTCCACTTTCGGGACAAATTATTGTGTGGGTCAAAAGATGTCAAACCCAAAGCGTTAATCCCTCTCAGATAATAAGCTACGCAGTTCTGCCGAAATCCGGTCATAGCTGCGTTCAAAACTTTCGGGAATTACCCTCTCACTGGCCACAACCGTCATGAAGCTGTTATCCCCAAACCAGCGGGGTACAATATGAAAATGCAGATGCTCATCCAGACCGGCTCCGGCAGCCTTGCCTTCGTTCAGGCCGATATTGATGCCGTCGCATTGATACACATTTTTGATCGCTTGTTCGCAAGCAGCCAGCATCGAGATCAGATCCTGCCTGACCTCGTCCTTTAGGGAAGCGAGGCAGCATTTGTGCTCGTAAGGACAGAGCATGATATGCCCGTTGTTGTAGGGATAACGATTCATGATGACGAAGCTGTGCTTGCTCCGGTAGAGGATAAGTTTGTCCCTGTCCTGCTCGGGATTCTGATGATCGCAGAGGAAGCAGGAACCGTCCTTTTCGGTGAGGATGTAATCGAGCCGCCAGGGAGAATAAAGATAGTGCTTTTCCTCAGACATCAGGTACTCCCGGTTCGATAACAGATTGGAAGGGAAGTTCTTCTCCTGATTCAATATCGGTGCAGAAGACCACATTGTAACCCATTAGAAAGGCATCTTCATTGATGATCGAGTTAACGATAAAGCAATAGGGTCCGATATAGGCACCCTTCTTCACTACCGTGTTTCCCTGGATGATACAGTGGCTGCAAATCTCGGTATCGGGTTCGAGCTGAACATCCTCGCCGATCAGGATCGAGGCTGGATTGTGCATGATCACTCCATTATTCAGCCAATGTTTCCGGATCCTGTTATAAAAAACATCTTCCAGCTCAGCAAGCTGTTCCTGAGAATTTACTCCTGATACTTCCATGAGGTCATCCAAAACCACCGAAGCCACGCCTTTCCCCTCATTATACAGAATGGAAAGGGTATCCGTGAGATAGAACTCACCCTGTTGGTTCGTGTTAGTGGTCTTTTTCAGGGATTTGAACAGCTCTTCGGCTTTGAAGCAGTAAATGCCGGTATTGAACTCCTTTATCTGTCTCTGAGCCTCGGTTGCATCCTTGTATTCGACGATGCCATACACTCTTCCCTGCTCATCCCTCAGCATTCTGCCATATTTTCCGGGATCGTCCAAAAACGCCGTGAGCACGGTGCAGGCAGCATCTTCCTTGATGTGTTTGTCATACAAAGCTTGCATGGTCTCGATGCTGAGCAGGGGGACATCTCCGCACAGAATCATGATATCGGTATTGTCCTGGGCAAAGATGGGTTCTGCGATCATTACTGCATGCCCGGTACCCAATTGTTCTTTTTGTTCCACGAAGCTGATTCTGGAATCCGGTTTCAGGGAAGATACCACAGATTCCTTTTGCCAGCCAACTACAACGCAGACCTTTGCAGCATTGAGCTTGAGGGCAGAATCCACTACCCGTTGCACCATTGGTTTATCGGCAATTTCAAAAGTCACTTTTGCCCGGTTCGATTTCATCCGGGTTCCCTTGCCGGCAGCAAGAACGATTGCAGAAAGCTCTCTCACTTTTTCTCCTTCAGGTTTTGATACAACTCTTTTATGCTAATTTTGGTTACGGGATGGATCTGGTTTGGGATTAGTTCCAGCATTAGTTCCAGCAAAAACATCCGGTTTTCCAGATCGGAATGGGGAATGCTGAGTTCACTGCTTTGAAATACAATTCCTTCCATCAAAACAATGTCGATATCGATCAGCCTGGGACCCCATCTGAAAGAAGGCAGCCTGCCCATGGTGATTTCAATTTCCTGGATTATGTGCAGCAGCCCAATAGGAAGCAGTGAAGTCTCGATCTCAATGACCTGGTTGAAGAAATTCGGCTGATCCGAATATCCATAGGGAGCCGTCTCACGGATGGAGGATTCCCTGAGGATTTTGATGTTCGGGTGTTCTTCCAGCAGTTCTTTGGCCTTTTCCAGCTGGAAAATAGGTTCCATGAGGTTTGCGCCCAGGCACAGAATGCACTTCATGATCTCTCCCTGAGCAGTTCCACTTCCACGGATTTGAGGCTGCCCTGAATCGCCACAGAAGGTTTCTGGATGCAGACTTTGATCATCATAAGCAGAGGAAAATCCTGCATCAGTTTATCCAGGATGGTATTGGCGCAATCTTCCAAAAGATGAAACTGGTGGCTTTCCATGATGGTCTTGATTACTGCATAGACAGCAGTGTAATCCACGGTATCCTCCAGATGCTTGATACTTTGATCCCTCTTTGGATCTGTATAAAGATGCACGGTCACAATAAAGCGCTGGCCCAGCTTCCGTTCTTCCGCATAAACGCCATGATACCCATAAAACACCATTTCATTCAGGCTGATCTTCACATTTTTCTCCCAATCCTGATGGATAATTTATTCCCGCATTTTTTATCTATATACCTGATCAGTAAAAAGCTAAGTGCCATCAAGGCGAAGCCTGACAGGGCAGCATAGAGCTCGCTAAGAAAGGCTGCAGTTATCAGATAACCGGCAAAAAGGGCAAGCACCGGCAACAAAAATACCAGCAAGGAGATCAGCACCCGCGATCCGGGACCGATCTCAAGCTGCACCTGATCTCCGGGAGCAAGCTCGAGATCGGAAACAACCACAAACTCCGCTGGAGTGCTTTTAGAAAGACACAGACCTTGCATCGAACAGGACTTGCAACCCCCTCCCCGTTCGATTTGCACCGTAACGCTCTTGCCAGCAACGCTTTTTACGATGGCAAGATCTTCGATTACTT
>JAQUHL010000197.1 GCA_028683635.1 Candidatus Cloacimonadota bacterium | reverse complement strand
CCAGGGTTTACCCGGAATATACAGAGTGCTTTGAGATTATCGATACGGGGCAAAATCTGAAGGCAGCCGCTGAGGAATCCGTACGCCTGGTAAGAGAAGGCAAGGCACAGATCATCCTCAAGGGCAAAACGGATACAGCCATCTTGCTCAAAGCAGTACTGGACAAAGAAAAGGGTCTGCGTAACAGTGAAGTAATCTCGGATGTCCTGGCCTATGAACACCCGGATAATCTGATGCTGATGAGTGATGGGGGAATAAATATATGCCCCGAACTCAATGAGAAAATTGCGATCATCAAGAATGCCGTGCAAGTCGCTCATGCCTTTGGCAGTCCGGAACCCAAGGTTGCCCTGATCTCTGCGATCGAAGCAGTAAACCCCAAAATGCCCTCCACCATCGATGCTTCCATCATCAGCAAAATGAACAACCGTGGGCAAATCCCGGGATGTTTGATCGATGGCCCGCTGGCCTTTGACAATGCCATTGACCTCAATGCTGCCCGGATCAAGGGAATCGTTTCTCCCGTGGCGGGTATGGCAGAAGTGATGATCGTGCCCAATATCGAAGCCGGCAATATCTTTGGCAAAATGCTCACCTATTATTGCAAATACCGGGTGGCACATGTGGTCATGGGCACTTTGGCGCCGATTCTGATCCCTTCCAGAGCAGATGATGGAGAAACCAAAATGCTCTGTATGGCAATGGGGCTTGCCTGCATCTGCTGATCCCGCAAGCTGGGATGCAAACCAGTGAACCATAGGGGTCAGCAGGCATACTGCCAGGATGAAACTTAGCATTATCCAGATCGGCAAAACGCAGGAAGCCTGGCTGAAACAAGCTTTGGAAGAATACTACAAACGCTTGAGACCTTATCTAAAGTTTGAAGTGATAGAGCTTGCGGATCAGAGCCTGAGGACGGCGGGTTCTATAGAAAGCGTCAAAGCCAAAGAGGCGGCATCCGTGCTAAAACGCTTGAAAGACGAGGATTACGTAGTTCTATTGGATGAAAGAGGGGTGGAACAAAATTCTGTTGAATTTGCCAGGTTTTGGGTTAATATGTCTGAAGTAAAACACGTGGTCTTCGTAATTGGCGGTGTCTATGGAACAGATGTTGCACTTAAGAAACGTGCGGATCTGCTCTTCAGTCTATCGAAGCTTACTTTTACTCATCAGTTTGCCCGGCTGATCCTGATCGAGCAGATCTATAGAGCGATGATGATCGGAGCAAACCGTCAGTATCATTATTGATTCGTCTATCAATTTTCTTATGTAAATCGCCCGATCATTAAAAAAGCGGAAGAACTGACTCCGCAAAAAGAGGTGAAAATGATTTACGCAGTTTCCTCAGTCAACTGGCAGCACCTTAGCGAGGCGCTTCTGATCACTGCCAAGGGCATGCTTGGCATATTCCTGTTCATGGGCATATTCTATGCTCTGATCTATACTTTCGAATTGGTCTTCAAGGAGAAAAAATGAGAAGCAGTGTATTCATAGTCCTGATCCTCCTTATCCCCCTTAGCCTGGTGGCAGAGATAAGAGTTATCAGCCAAAGCCCGGATCAAATCTCTCTGGAATACAGACCCGAAGCCTACCAAGTCCTCGAAACAGGTGGTTTCACAGAAATTCGTGCACAAGGAATGGCTCTTCCTCTGGAAGCGGGAGTTCCGGCCCTGCCCTATTCGGAAATCAAAGTGGCAATCCCGCCTAAAGCTTCCATATCAGTAAGTACCCATACTCCCCGCAGCAAAAAACTTACCCTGGAAAGCAAAATCAAGCCCAGCCCCCGGGTGAGCAGCAGACAGGGCGAATCCGGCAATTTCTTTGAGATCGATGAGGCCAGCTACCACCATAGCCAGGCTCCGCTGATTGAAGCTCTGGAAGAATCTTCCTTCCGGGGTTATGCCTTTGTCCCCATTATTATCAATCCCTTCCGCTATGATGGCAATCTTTCCCTGGAAACCGTATCCTCAGTAATTATCGAAATCAGGATCAATGGTGATACCTCCTTCACAAGCAATCTGGCTCCTGATGAACCGGCCAGGATCTTCCTCAAGAGCCTTATCAATGCAGAATATGCTGCAGGATGGAGAAATGAGCAACGCAGCCAGGTAAATTATGCCGATTTTTCCAAAAGCGATGTCTGGGTCAGGATCGAAACCAACAAAGAAGGGATGCACAAGATCTCGCCATCCCAGCTATCTTTCCTGAATCTGGAAGATATCGATCCCAGTAGCTTCCGACTCTTCACTACAGGTGGCTACGGCATGGGTACCAGCATCATCCAATCCGGGTTTGAATTCAGGGAAGTACCCATCCAGGTGATCGGTGCGGATGATGGAAGCTTCGATCCTGAGGATTATATCGTATTCTTTGGTACAGATCGAAGCGGAGCATATAAAAATCCGGGTTTTACCAACTCGCTGTATCACAATCCTTATTCACAGAATGGGGTTTTCTGGCTCACCCATGCAGGAGAATATACCACAGAGGCTTTGAGAATGGAAGCCCTCCCCAAACCAGCGTCCCACGAAAAAAGCTACAATTTCCATCCCCACACCGTCCGGGTGGAACAGGAAGCCCACCGTTGGGAAGAGATCGGCTTCAACTGGTTCATGCAGAAATGGTTTGGCCAAACGACTTCCGACTATACTTTCAACGTCAATCTCGAAGATGTGGTGGCAGATTCACTGGCAACCTTGAGCTTTTCACTGATCCAGGAAAACATAGGTTCAGTTCTCTGGCACAGGATGAACCTCTATATCAACGACCAACTCTATCAGCAAAGCCTCACGGATTCGACCAGCACTCCAGACCTTACCTGGTATAGCACTCTGAACTACAATTTCAACCGCAACACGAGACTCTTCCAGGAAGGAACAAACACTCTGCGTTTCAAGGTCTTCCGCTCTCAGACCATCAACTATTTCTTTGATTATTACGAGATAAGCTATCTTCGGCACCTGATCAAACGCAACAGCCAGTATCCCCTCAAAACCTTCAATGAGGATTACTCCACTTATGTCCGTTACAGCTTCAGTGGCAATAGCAATGGAATCACTGTCTATCAAGCCCAGAACTATGCAGACGTCAAAATCCTCACCCATAGCAATACCCCAGGGGGTTTTGAGTTCATCGGCAGTGGGAACCTGAATAATTCATATTGGATTGTGGCTCCTAATGATTACTACACTCCGGTATTGATCGAAAACTACAATATCCGGGATCTCACTATCCAGGAGCAGATCGATAACCTGATCATAACCATCCCGGAATTCAGTTCCCAGGCAGATGAACTGGCGGAATTCTATAACCAGACCTATGGCATTCACTCCAAAGTCGTGATGCAAGACGATATCTTCAACCAATTCAACGGCGGGCATCCCGATCCGGTGGCCATTCGTCAATACATCCGCTACCTCTATCATAACCAGCCTGCTCCGAGGATATCCTCGCTTACCATGCTGGGGATTGGAACCATAGACTGGCGCAACTACTCGGGCCAGGCAGCTTCGAAGAACAAGGTAATTGTATTTCAGCAAAACTCCGATACTTCCGATGACCTCTTTGGGCTGATTACTACATCTTTTTACCCGGAGATCGCCATTGGCAGATACCCGGTGCGCAATAGCAGCGAACTGAATACCATGCTGAACAATATGTATAGCTTTGTGCAAAATCCAAACCAGGGCGAGTGGAAAAACAAGGTTCTGATCGTTGCAGACGACCTGATGAATGGCATTTCCCAGACCGGTGAATACTATCATACCGAATCCGCCGAGGCCACCAACCTTGCCATCTCCAGGGGAGTGATGGTAGATATGGTCCTGGGCATTGAACATGACTACGATGAGTTTCAAAACAAACCTTCGGCCCGGGACGCCATGATGAAAGTGGTCAACGACGGTACTCTGGTCTGGTACTATATCGGCCACGGATCCTATGATAAACTGGGTGCTGAGGACTATTTCAACGGTGCCACCGATATGGGCAGGTTCAATAATCCAGATAAGCTGAATCTCTTCATCGCAGCTTCCTGTGAGGTAGGCCAGTTCGATTATTGGGGCTTTGATGCGCTCTCCCAGAAAGTGGTCACTATGAACAATCAGGGCTCCATCGCCTCCGTGGCAGCCACTCGGAAGACCCCACCCACCAGCAATGAGATCCTGATGATTCACTTCCTGAGAAACGTGGTCAACAACCGTTATGCCCTCGGCTTTGCTCTCTCAGAAGCCAAACGGATCTTT
>JAQUHL010000196.1 GCA_028683635.1 Candidatus Cloacimonadota bacterium | reverse complement strand
GTTTTCCCCTGGTGCACAAAGCTGACGGATTGGCTGCTGGCAAGGGCGTGGTAATTGACAAAGATAAAGAGCAAGCCGAGGATTTTGTTCATAACACTATGGAAAACGAGATCTTTAGCAATGCCGGAACAGGGCTGGTGATTGAAGAATTCTTGCAGGGCTGGGAGGTATCACTCTTTGCCTTTACTGATGGAGTAAATTTCAAAACTACTCTGTTTTCCCAGGATCACAAACAAGCCTATGATCATGACCAGGGGCCTAATACTGGCGGTATGGGGGCCTATGCTCCAGTCCCTGAAGCAGAATACTACCGGCAGGAAATTGAATCGAAGATTATTGATCCGGTACTGGCAGCACTGAGGGAAGAAGGGTGTCCTTATGAAGGAATCCTGTATGCAGGGCTGATGATTACCAAAGATGGGGCAAAGGTGATTGAATTCAATTGCCGATTCGGAGATCCTGAAACCCAGGTGGTATTGCCACTTCTGGAAACAGATTTTCTGGATGTATGTCAGGCAATTAATAACCATAAGATTGATAAACTGGAACTAAAGTGGAAAGACTCTTCCTGCGTTTGTGTGGTTCTGGCTTCCCAAGGCTATCCCGGTACTTATGAGAAAGGCAATGAAATCAGCATACCCGTGGATATTGAAACCAGGATAATATATGCCGGAGTGGGCAATAATCAGGACAAACTGCTGAGCACCGGCGGCCGGGTATTGGGAGTTCTGGGATTGGGCCCGGAACTGGAAGAAGCAATTCACGATGCATATCAAAATGTTTCAAAGGTTTTTTTTCGAGGAATGACCTTCCGGAAAGATATTGGGCGACGAACAAACAAGCTTTACAAAGTAGATTGAGGACTTTATGAGATCTGTGATGATATATGTCATCCTGCTGTTTCTGCCTTTGGCGGTGATAGCAAAACCCATCCAACTGACACATGAAACAAGCGATGAACTGCTAATTGAATTCACACTCCCGGAGTGGGAATTCGAACAAAAAACGGAGCGTAATGCAAACTGGCATAAGATCCAGACTGATTTTGGCACTATCCGAAATCAGGAAGGCTATCCTGAGGTCTATACCTTCTCCGAGGCGATCGGTATTCCTGTCGATGGAGATATCAGCTTCCAGATTCTGGATATGAAAACTACTACTCATAAAGAGATAAACCTGTTACCAATCCGCAGGATGTTGGTAACCCGGGATGCGGTAGACTATGAGTTTTATCAGAATAATCTTGCCTATCAGAATGAGAACTTTTATCCACAGAATCCAGTGGAAAAGGGTGAGGCTGCATTCATCGGAGACAGGAGGTTTGTGTCCTTTAGAATCAATCCTTTCCGATACAAGGCTGCAGCCAGGGAACTACAGGTAATCAAGTCCCTGAAGCTGAGGATCGTGATCAGTGGGAACAAAGCCTCCGCCAAGAACTGGCAGCTTGCTGAAAATCCCATTGATGCCGCGGCGGATGAGTTCTTCCTCAATAACAATACTTCCAAAACCTGGAGGATGGAAAAGGTTAGAGACCATAGTTATTCTGCTCCCAAGAACGGTAGCGGGCAAATCCATGAGATCCAACTGATAGTTGATAAAGAAGGCATCTACAAAGTTACAAAAGGTTTCCTGCAAGGCCATATTGCCAGCCAGCAAGCCTTGCTGGGCCAGAACCTCGCCTGGAGCCTGAATTCAATAGATCCCCGGAACCTGGAGCTCAGAGATAAGAACGGACAGGTTCCCATTCATTTTGTGGGTGAGAGTGATGGCAGTTTCGATGACGGGGATTATTTTGAGTTTTATGGAGATAGAAACTACGGTAAAAGCGGTTACTCAGATGCTTACACAGCTGAAAATGTATATACACTTTCTCTCAATGCAGGCCTGGGAGCAAGAATGGCGGTTGAAAACGGAGGTTTGATCAATTCCAATCCCGCCCAGTATAAGATGCCTACTGCTTATGAATACACGACGCATCTGGAAGAGCAACTTATCATAGATAAACTGGGCAGGGGCTGGTCTGCCCAAAATCTGAACTTCTACAAAGAAGACATCTGGTTCTGGAGGAAGATCTCAGCTCCCAACCTCGATATTGTTCCCTTCAATCTTGAGTATCCCAAGGATTCTGCCATCAACCATTTCCAAGCCAAAATCGCTCTTTACGGGCTTACTTATTCAGATCCCGTCCCTCCCTCTGGACAATATGATCACAGCGCAGAAGTGCGATTGAACCAGGCCATGATCAATATGCATAGCTGGGTTGGCCAGACTGAGAAAATCTTCGAAAATGCCAATCCCATGCCCAATTCCTATCTGAGGCATGGAGAAAACCACCTTTATATTTCACTACCGGGAAATACCGTTATGGGGGATAGGGAACAGGTTCTTCTCGATTATGCCACAATCACATACTGGCGGGAGTATAAAACTTCCACGGATGACATTCTGTTTGCCAAACCTCCTCTGTCCTCGCAATATCCTTATGGTCTGTATCAATTCGAAGTTAGCGGTTTTTCGGATTCCAATGTGTCGCTCTATAAAATCGGTTCATCCGTCTTCAACAGCATGCAGATCGAACCCTTCAACCTGGAAGGAACTGCACCCTGGACAGTGACCTTTCAGGATAGTGTGGCTTCCGCAGACGTTAAATATTACGCAGTGACGGAAGCAAAGAAAATGCAGCCCAAACAAGTAAGGCTGAACATTGTCTCAGATTTACAAAACCCTTCCAATGCCGCCGATGTTATCCTGGTAACGGTAAGGGAATTTGTGGAATGCAATGCCACTCAGCAGCTTGTTGACCTATGGGAGGCAAGGGGTTATACTTTGAAGGTTGTGGATGTTCAGGATATTTATGATGAGTTCAACAATGGAATTCGGGCTGCTGAACCGATCCGGGATTTCTTCCGCTATGCATATAACAATTGGTCTAATCCTCAATTGAAACATGTAATCCTCATGGGAGAGGGAACTGACGATGAGAGAGATTTCAGTACAAACAGACCCTATAACCTGATACCAGTGAAGAAACTATGGACATTCAAACACGGCGCAACAGCAAGTGATAACTGGTACGCATGTATTGTTGGTAATGACTTTGTGGCAGATGTTTCCGTGGCCAGAATCAATATCTGGGCGGAAACCCAGATCGAGAACTTTGCCCAGAAGGTGGCACAGTATAATAACAACCCCCTGCCCAACCGACTGTGGAGTAGCCATATTACCCTTGCCTCCGGTGGAAAAATCACTGATACTGATGATAAATTTGCCCAACAATCCGAGCGGATTCGGCGCAAAGCTATTCCCAATCATTATCGCGTCTCGAGGGTCTATACCTCCACCCAGACGGTGAGCCCGGATTATTTTGGCGGAACCTTTTCCCTCAAGGATGCCATCAATTCCGGAAGCCAGTTTGTTCAATTTATGGGACACGGGGGAGGGCGCATCTGGGCAGATTATAACCTCTTCAATTTCACTGATGTTGCGACCCTGAACAACCAGGCTTTTCCCTTTGTGATGAGTCTTGCCTGCTATTGCAGTGCTTTTGATACCAGAGGGGCGGCATCCATCAGTGAAGCTTTGATTAACCAGGCAAACAAGGGCTCGATAGCCACGCTGGGTTTTACTGGCCTGGGATATGAATATGATGATGAGGACTATGGTCTGGCTCTGAATGAAGCCCTATTCAAACACGATTTCGATAGCTTGGGTGAAGCAATTATCTTTACCAAAGCACGTTTTTTTACCACCTGCGCATCAGTGGCTGCAACTCCGGCATTGATAAACGGTTCAGCTTTTCTGGGAGATCCTTTGGCGAAGCTGCGCAAGCCAGTGGCGGGAATACCGGTTTCGGTCGAGAAGAATGTGTTGCAACCCGGCGATACCTTACGTGTAACAGGACAGTTTCCTGCGGGGGTAACTGCAGCACGGCTGTTTGTGATGAAGACCAACGAAAAGGTGGTAAACGTTCCCTATGACCTGCCAGTAGTGCAAAACACCTTTAACGCTTCCTATGTAATTCCGGCCGATCAGGGCACGAACTACACAAGAAAGCTCTACGTGGCAGGCTATTCCCAAGATACTGAGTATATTGGGATGGGACAGGTGGGTATCGGCCTCGCAAACGTTATGCACCATGCTTTAAATCCGGTGAAGCCAACCTGGGCAGATTCTGTATCTTTTTCCGCCAGGGTTTATCTGCAAAATCCGGTTAACTCACTGATCTGCAGGGTGCGGGTTGATACCTTGCTTAC
>JAQUHL010000195.1 GCA_028683635.1 Candidatus Cloacimonadota bacterium | reverse complement strand
CAAATTCGACTATGGCCGGTGATATCCAGTTTCGGGATGGAAAATGCTATTTCATTTGTTCCAATCCCAAGATTCACAACTGGTTTCAGGTGAGTAATCCTGATCCAGAACAGGACGGGAAAAAAGTAATCCTGAAAGTAACTAATTGGGGAAGCAAATTACTAAGCATAAATCCTGTGGGAAAAGTCGAAGAAATCCTGGGCGAGAGTGGCAATCCGGAAGTGGAAGTCCTGGCTGTGATACGTCAGTATGATCTCCCCTTGGAGTTCTCCGAGGAAGTCAGCGCGGAAGTTCAATCCCTATCTGATCAGTTATTTGCTTCTGACGTATTGATTCGCAAGGACTTACGATCACTATATACTTTTACCATTGATCCTGCTTCTGCCAAAGATTTTGATGATGCCATCTCGATTATTCCATATGAAAAGGGATGGAAACTCTATGTACATATCGCTGATGTGGCTCACTATGTCAAGCCCGGATCCAAGCTCTTCGATGAAGCGGTAAATCGGGGGAACAGCTATTATTTTCCCAAACGGGTTATTCCCATGCTTCCGGAAAGAATATCAAACAAACTCTGTAGTTTACGGCCTGAAGAGGACAAACTTACTTTGACCGTCTATTCAGAGATCGACTCACGAGGGAAAATCATTAAGCAATCCATTTTTGAAAGTATTATAAACTCTAATATGCGTTTGTCTTACGAAGAAGTAGACGATTTTTTTGCCGGAACCAGTTCGAGCTTGCCAGAAAGCTTGCAAGTTGCTCTTACTCAAGCACTTGAGCTATCCAAACTCCTCACCAGGAAACGCATGGATGCAGGATATATCTTCTTTGATCTGCCCGAGATCGAATACCAGTATGATGATGAGGGATTCATCCATCACTTCACTCTGGCCGAGGAAACGGAATCTCATAAACTGATCGAAAACTTCATGCTGGTTGCCAACGAGTTTGTGGCCAGGAAGTTATCGCAGCTCTCCCCCACTTCCTTATATCGTATCCATGAGGACCCGGACTGGCAGAAGATCGAAAAATTGGCAGAAATACTCTCGAACTACGGTTTGGTTCTTTCACAACAAAACAACCTGAACAAGGCATTGCAAGCTCTGCTCTATTCAATGCCCTCCAAGGATTACCACATCGTCTTTGACAGGATGATCCTCAGAAGCCTCAAAAAAGCAAAGTATTCTGTGGAACACTTACGTCATTTTGGACTTGCGATCGAGGACTATACCCACTTTACTTCTCCGATCCGCAGATTATGTGACCTGGTGATTCATCATCTGTGTAAATCGTACCTGATTAAGAGCTCAAAATTGAACTTTGGATTTGAGCAGCTTAAGCACTATGCTGCAATCGCTTCCGAAAAGGAAATTGTGGCTGATAACTCCGAACGGGATGTCGAAAGAGTTTATAACCTTACCTATATGAAGAAACAGATCGGTCAATCCTACACAGGTATTATCATATCCATGAAAAGCAGTGGATTAGTAATCAGATTATATGAGATTCCGATCACAGGAGTGCATAAACTTGTTTCCGGCAGAGATGGGAGATGGATCTTCCTGGATAAGGAAATGCGTATTGTAAACAAAAAAACCGGGTTTTATTACCAACTAATGGATAAAGTAAAGGTACAGGTTATGCAGGTTAGTGACGATATATACTTTGAGTTAGATCAAGATCATATTGATTCTCACAGGAATATATCCGACATCAAAATCAACGCAAAAAATGTATCTTACAAACAAACTAAGAAAAGTGGCTCAAAAACTAACTTCCGCCATAAGGGCAAGAGGACGAGATGAAGAGACCAATTGGTGTTTTTGATTCTGGAGTTGGTGGGCTTACAGTTTTTAAGGCAATCAGAGAGCGTTTTCCCAAAGAAGACATAATCTATTTTGGAGACACAGCCAGAGTTCCCTATGGGCCCAAATCGCCACAGACGATCATAAATTATTCACTACAGAACGCCCGTTTTCTATTGCAACAGAACATCAAGATACTGGTGGTTGCCTGTAATACATCATCTGCTGTGGCTATTCCAGCGCTACAGAAGCTTACTGAAATCCCGCTCATCGGCGTTATCCATCCTGGTGCTGAACAGGCAGTTCTGAATACAAAGAAAAAAAGAGTGGGAGTTATAGGAACCGAGGGCACAATCCGTTCTGGGGCATATTCCGATGCCATCTGCGCTCTCGACCCAGCCATCGAGGTTGTATCTGTTGCCTGTCCACTGTTTGTCCCGCTTGCCGAAGAAGGCTGGCAGGATCATTCATCTGCCCATAATATCGCCAAGGAGTACCTTGGACCAATGTTGCAAATGGACATTGATGTTCTGGTTCTGGGTTGCACTCATTATCCCCTGCTCAAAGACACCATCCAATCAGTTGTGGGAGAAAGCGTAAAGCTCGTCGATAGTGCAGAAGCAATAACGGTATATCTGGAACGTTATCTTCCCCCGGATGGTAATGAAACTCCGGGACAAAGCTCCTTCTTTGTAAGCGATAGTGAGGAAAAATTTGGAAAGCTTGCCCACAGAATCTTGGGACAAGAGATAAGATCCCTCAAAACTGTGAGACTTTACGAAAGCTGGTTTGTGGATCGCTGACTCCACGATCCGGCTTTTACCAGACCATATAAGTATATATAAATAAAAGATATAGAGAGGATATAATGGAACCTTTAATTTTAACAGCGGCTATTACAGGCGCAGAAACAAACAGGCAAGACCAACCCAATCTTCCCATAACCCCAGAAGAGCAAGCTATTGAAGCAAAAAACTGTTTTGAATCAGGCGCAAGAGTAATTCATCTACATGTGCGTGAGGATGGTGGCAAACCCACCCAAAGCCTTCAGCGTTTTCAGGAATCGATCCAGGCTATCAGAGAAGCTGTTCCTGAAATCATCATCCAAATCAGTACTGGTGGCGCAGTTGGTGAGGATTTCAATAAACGGCTCGCACCCCTGATGTTAAAACCGGATATGGGAACTCTAAATGCCGGAACCCTCAATTTTGGTGATGAGATCTTTATCAATCATCCCCAAGACATTGTAAGACTTGCTGAAGCATTCACCGAATATGGTGTGGCTCCTGAGATTGAAGTATATGAATCTGGAATGATTGATTATGTGGCGAAACTGGTTAAAAAGGGAATCATTACCCATACTCCCCTTCATGTTCAGTTTGTATTGGGCGTACAAGGGGGGATGAGTGGGAAACCTGATAACGTGATGTATATGAAAAACCACCTGAAAAATGAGATTCCATCTGCAACCTGGGCAGTTGCGGGAATCGGCAGATGGCATATTCCGGCTTCTTTGACAGCTATGGTAAATGGAGGTCACATCCGGGTAGGCTTTGAAGATAATATCTATTATCACAAAGACGTCCTGGCAGATTCCAATGCCCAGTTAGTGGCCAGAATGGCGCGTATCGCCAAAGAAATTGGCCGCCCCTTGGCCAGCCCCAGTCAAGCACGACAGATACTGGGTCTGTGAGAATGTCATGAATCCTACTGATAATGCACTCAAAGTACTGGAAAAAAGGTACTTCAAAAAGGACGATAACAACCAGGTGATTGAAACATGGGAAATCATGCTCAATCGTGTTGCGGAAAATATCAGTGCTGGAGACAAAAAGAGAAGCCAAAAATACTTCAAGCTGATGGATAATATGTGGTTCCTTCCCAATTCCCCCACTCTGATGAATGCAGGAAGTGATTTACAGCAGCTTTCAGCATGTTTTGTCCTCCCCATTGACGATAGTATGGACAGCATCTTCGAATCCATTAAAAACGCTGCTCTGATCCATAAAAGCGGTGGTGGAACCGGATTCTCGTTTTCCAGACTCAGAGAAGCAAATTCTAGGGTTCGATCCACAAACGGCGTCTCGAGTGGACCACTTTCCTTTCTCAAGGTCTTCAATGCTGCCACTGATGCTGTGAAACAGGGCGGAACACGCAGAGGAGCAAATATGGCCATCCTGAATGTGGATCATCCCCAGATTCTGGAATTTATAACTTGCAAGGAAGATACAAAAGAACTGACGAATTTCAACCTCAGTGTGGGGATTACCGAAGAGTTTATGAGAGCAGTCTATCAGGATGCTGATTTTGATCTCATATCTCCCTTTACCAGACAAATAGTCAGTACGATGAAAGCCAGGGACATCTTTACTCTGATTGTGGAGATGGCTCATAAAAATGGGGAACCAGGTATAGTATTCCTCGATCGAATCAATAAAGCCAATC
>JAQUHL010000194.1 GCA_028683635.1 Candidatus Cloacimonadota bacterium | reverse complement strand
TATCTCGATGGTATTAGCGATCCCGGGAATATGGGAACCATCTTTCGCTCAGTCGCTGCCTTTGGGATCGAAGCTGTGTTTCTTTCCCCTGCTTGCTGTGAAGTCTTTTCACCAAAAGTAATCCGCTCGTCCCTGGGCTCAGTATTCTGGGTTAAGCATGAGAGAATTGAAGATGAAAGGCTGTTTTCAGACAAACACGACCTGATCTCAATAATCCAGGATGGAGCAATATTGCTTCAGGATTATGAAGCTTCTTCCACAACTCCCAGTATCTACATCATCGGTTCGGAAGCAAATGGGATCAGGCAAGAGCTTTTGACAAGATCCCAAACCAATCTCAGGCTGCAAATGATGGGCAGGATGGAATCTTTAAATGCTTCGGTAACGGCGGGGATTGTTTGTTGGTGGC
Organism: Candidatus Cloacimonadota bacterium; assembly: GCA_028683635.1. GTDB lineage: Bacteria > Cloacimonadota > Cloacimonadia > Cloacimonadales > Cloacimonadaceae > JAQUHL01. The sequence goes on along the minus strand of JAQUHL010000194.1, from coordinate 3,858 downwards.
TTTCGCTGAAACAATAAGGATTGTAATTGACAAAAACAAGCCTCAACCAGGCTTTGTTCCGAGTTTAAACAAGGGAGTATGCGATGAATATTATTGCCAATAAGACAGGTTGGATCGAAGTGATATGTGGAAGCATGTTCAGTGGCAAGACTGAAGAACTTATCCGTAGAATTCACAGAGCGGATTATGCGAAGCAGAAGTATCTGGTCTTCAAACCGATCATAGACGACCGTTATGATGCCAAGAATGTCGTTTCCCATTCCAAAATGCAAGCACCGGCTATTCCCATCAATACTCCCTCGGAGATCTATACTTATCTGACTGAGGATATCAAGATTATTGCCATTGATGAAGCTCAATTCTTTGATGAATCGATCGTGGGTATCTGCAACGATCTGGCAGATCAGGGGCTGAGGGTAATAGTGGCAGGTCTTGATCAGGATTACAAGGGCAATCCCTTCGGTTCCATGCCCCAGATCCTGGCGATTGCGGAATATGTTACCAAAAATCTGGCCATATGCGTCCAGTGTGGTAATCCGGCTAACCGTACCCAACGTACCATTCATCGCGGTGAACAGATCCTCGTTGGCTCAGTGGAAGCTTATGAAGCCCGCTGCAGAAACTGTCATGAGGTTTTGGATTGATGTTCAGAACCGGGGACGTAGTAGCTCAGACACTGGTTACTATATTACAGCTCTACAACATAATCATCCTGATCAGAGTTGTGATGTCCTGGTTAGTTCGGGATTATAGCAATCCCATCTTCCGCTTTGTTTACACTATTACAGAGCCGGTTTTGGGGCGAATCCGCAGATTGCTTCCACCCATGGGGCTCGATTTATCGCCCATAATACTATATTTTATCATAAACATTCTCATCCGTCTTTTACTGGGCGGAGTTTAACAGGAGATTACATGTCTTTACATCCAATAGATATCAGGCATCAGGAGTTTTCCTATAGTTTCTCCGGATACAATAAGAAGCAGGTCAGAGCTTTTCTTGAGCAAATTGCCGGAGAACTTGAAGAAACACTTAGACACCAGGAACGGGAGATGCAGAAGCAACATCTTGTGCAGAATGAAGTTAAGCAGGAAGCTGTCCAGGCCAACCAGGCAATTGAAGACCTCAAACGTAGGGAAGAATTGATTAGCAGAACTCTGGTTTTTGCCGAGAAAACCAAGGCGGATATCATTGCCAATGCCCGCAAGGAAGGAGAGAATATCATCCAGGAAGCAGAACTCAAGGCAAAACGGGCTATCCAAGAAGCCAAGCAATATCTTGGCGTTTTGGAACATCAGTATTTGCATTTGAAAGAACAGAAGAAGCAATTTCTGATGCAATTCAGAGTAGAACTCCAGACCTTTATGGATAGAATTGGAAAAGATCCTCTGCTTACCAAGGATACAGAGCAGATGCTGGATAGAGAGTTTACTCAAATCAAGAAGGACATCATCCCCCCAAAACCGAGTTCTGAGCCTGAGAAAATGGAGGAAAAATGAGTTTTCCCGATACGGCCTCCTGGCTCAAGGAAAAACTTATTGAGGTTCCAGATTTTGCGATCATACTGGGCACAGGGCTGAATAATCTGGCAGATTACTATACCCTGCTTCAATCCATATCCTATCAGAAAATTCCAGGCTTTGTGCATAGCACTGCACCCTCCCACAAAGGCAATCTCCTCCTGGTCAGAATTGGATCGATCCCAGTTCTGATGTTCCAGGGAAGGTTTCATTTTTATGAAGGTTATCAAATGGAAGAGGTGGTCTTTCCCATCAGAGTTTTGGCTGCTCTGGGAATCAAAAACCTGATTGTTACTAACGCCTCCGGTAGCCTGAAGGAAAAGCTTGGACCCGGCACAATTGTGCAGATCACTGACCATATCAATTTCATGGGGACTAATCCGCTGATTGGTAAAAATGTAGATGAACAAGGTGAACGGTTTCCTTCCCTGAATGAGCCTTATGATCCTGCTTGGATAATGCGAATCAAAGAAATTGCACAAGCAAGGAACATCACCATTGAACAGGGAATCTATGTGGGGGTCACAGGTCCCAGCTTGGAAACCAAAGCCGAGTGTGCAATGATGGCTTGTTGGGGAGCAGACCTGGTAGGGATGTCCACAGTTCCGGAAGTAATCACGGCCAGGCATTGTGGCATAAGAGTATTGGCATTTTCGATAGTGACAAATTATTCCAACCTCTTCCATAACTTGGCACATAGTCAGGAAGAAATAGAGCATAATGCTGCGATTGCAGGATCGAGACTCAGAGTTCTGATTGAAGAATTCCTAAGTACAGAGGTTAAGTGAATATTTTTGTTGACTTGGAGAATGATTTGATAATCCTTGCCTTTCGCCTGAAGGGCAGAACGCAAATCTGTCTGGCGCAAGATCAGATTTCTGAAGAATAGGAGAAAGTCATGGCTGGTAAAGCTTTTAATGAAAAGAAACTCAAAAAATACGAAGAGATTATAAAAAGAGAACTCCTCGAAAGTATCGAATACATCGAAAACATCAATCGCGACCAAAGCATCGGTGCCAGGGAAAGCAGTGGTGATCTTTCATCTTATGCGTTTCACCAGGCAGACCAGGGTTCAGATACAAACCTAATGGAACAAACAGTAATGATGATGGAGCAGGAACGAGATAAAATCCGCCTTCTTAAAGATGCTTTGCAGAGGATATCGGACAAAACCTATGGCATCTGTGAAATTTGTGGTGATAATATCCAGGAGGCCAGATTGGATATCATTCCTTATGCGAGATATTGTATTGATTGCAAAGAGAAAGAAGAAACCAAGAAAAAAAGAAGAAAAAACAGGTAGGAACGCATGCAGGAATATCCGAAACCAAATCTGAAACCTGCGATCTGGATCATGGCAGTCATTGTAGTTCTTGACCAGTTAACCAAGATCCTGATTATCTTGAACGTTCCGCTGTTTGCTGAATCCTATAAATCTATACCGATCCTGGGTGATACCCTGATGCTTACTCATGTGCGAAACACAGGGGCAGCCTTCAGCATGTCTCTGGGCAGTCCAACTTTAAACAGAATCTTCTTTATAGCTGCCAGTATCATCATCATGGGCATGATCATCTATATGCTTCGTTATGCCATTCACAGGGCTCATGTTTGGGGCTATGGATTTGTATTGGGTGGAGCCATTGGTAATCTGATAGATAGAATTCGGGTAGGTTATGTAACAGACTTTATCGATATGGATTTCCCAAACTTTATCATGGAACGTTGGCCGATCTATAACATCGCGGATAGTGCAATAGTGATTGCCATGGGAATCCTGATTTTTGATCTGATCTTTGTAAAAGATATTCCAGCTAATCAGCTTTCAGATCCAGATACTCTGACTGAAGACCAGGTTATTGGAAATGAATCTGCTCCCAATCCATAAATAAGGAGACTATAATGAAATACAGTTTTGTGTTAATCTTGCTGATCCTCTCAGTGAGCGTATTGAGTGCACAGGTTCTTACTTGCAGGCAAATCCAGGAAACCACTTCTGCCAGTGGTGATTCACCACATAATGGACAGTCTGTAACTGTTCAGGGAATTGTGACTGGTATCAGATACTACACTGGGTCAACTGCTTCGAACTATGGTTTTTATATTTCGGATCCAGAAGGTGGTCCTTGGAGTGGGCTTTTTGTATATAACACACAAAATTCTCCGCTGGTGGGAGACAAGGTTCAGCTAACCGGTTCCATTACCGAATATTACAATTTTACCGAGCTTACCTCTTTAACCAGTTATCAGGTTCTTAGCCAGGGTAATCCGCTTCCGGCTCCGACTGTTGTTACATCCGGAACCTTAAGTTTCCCGGCAACTGCTGAGCAGTATGAA
>JAQUHL010000005.1 GCA_028683635.1 Candidatus Cloacimonadota bacterium | reverse complement strand
GCGATTCTCAAAAACAGGCTTAAAAGATAGATCCTGAAATAGAGGCTTGCCTCAAGATAGCTTTGACCATAGAGGAAGGTGATGATCTGTTCGGCATAGATAATGGAGAATAGACAAAGTGGAAAGATAATGAGGGCGTTTTTCCTGATCGAGGCCCGATAGATATCAATCCCTGCTGCAGGATCGTTTTGAGAACTGATAGCAGGTAAGATAACAGAATTGACACTATTTGTAAGTATCCCGATAAAGGGGAGTTCCATCGCTCCCACACTGAACACTGCAAACTGGGCAGGAGTAAAAAAACCTGAGATGACGAACTTATCGAGCTGAATGGAGAGGATCCCAATTATCGAAGACAAACCCAAAGGTAAAGAGTAGCTTAGTTGCTGTTTCAATCCAGTAGCATCGAACAGCCATCCGAGTTTGTAAGCCCTGAGATGAAGATGCACATAAACCCATTGAAGGAAGGCTGCAATGATGACGGCTGTTACAATGTACTCCAGCTTTCTGAAAATCAGAGCTGTTCCCATTATCAAAACCGCATCACAGACAATGGCAAAGATCGTAAACTTGGCTGCACTTTCTGCTTTCCTAAGACCCAGCATTACCGAGCTGTAAAGCTGGCTGATAAACAGAAACAAGGGGTAGATCGCATAGATTAGAAGCAGATTCGTAAGCTGGGGGTTATTGAAAAAAAGTGCCAATTGCACTCTAAATCCGAGTAGAGAAAGAGAAAATACTATTGCCAGGAGGGAGATCAGATTGAGAGTGCGGGGGATTATTTGTTTCTGCTCAGTTTCATCTTGGGCCTTGGGAAGGAAAAAGAGCAGGCTTTGGGGAACTCCCAAAAGCAGAAGTGCAGAGAAACTTGTGTAAACCAGAAATAGCTGCCTATATGAACCGTAATACTCCTGGTTCAAGATTCTGGCCAGCAGGATCCCGATCAGAGTTTTGATAAAAAATCTGAAGAATTCTGCCAGAGATATAATCCCTGCCTGTCTGGTTCTATCGGGCATTTAGCCTTTCAACTCCGGAATCTGGAGAGGAATGATGTATTCAAACTGATCAGAATCCTTGAAGAGGTGCACAAAATATTCACCAGTAGAAACCCTTGTTCCATCATCGAGGATGCCATTCCAGTAATCCGTGTTATCTCCCTCCAGATAGTAACGATAACGCTGATAAACTATCTTCTGGTCTTTGTTTTTAAGCTCCCACTTCCAGCGTCCATCGTTGGGGACATCAATTCTGATCTGGTACATATCCTGTTCGATGGAAAGCTCAAAATTGGATCTTATTACTGGTGTTATTGGCGGAGATGGAGCTTCCTGTTCATGATAGGCCAGCAGGTCAGGAATCCTGTGAGGGGTGACAGGATAGATCAGTTTACTAAGCTCGTAGAGGGCGTTATCCTTGCGAAGCCCTTCGTAACTGAAGAGGGCAATCCCTGCAAGTTTTTTACTGGAGAGCAGATCCACCTTATCAGCTACATCATAAATTGTATAAGTGCCATTAGGATAAGCATCCGGTTTGGGAATGAGGGAACTGCCGTCGTTGTTCCATGCTCTCAGGCCCATTACTATCTTTTTGCCCTGTTTCATTTTATCGATTGTGTTTAGGTTCCTGATGAAAGATTCCTCATCCCGATTATAGAGCATGGGGTAAACTCTGTCGATGATACCTTTCTTGAGCCAGTTCTCCCATTTTTGGGCGTAAGAGTATTCAGCATCCTCATAAAAGGCAAATACGGCAGCGCTGAGGATGATTTTTTCGTTTATATCCTTGATTCTGTTGTGGAGTCTTTCCACGAAGCTGTCGATCTGCAGGATCCTCCACTCATTCCAGGTTGTGCGGGGATTAACTTGCCGGTAGTCCTCATATCTTTTCAGGGAGATGGGATGATATCCATATTCAGGGCTGGGGTAGCGAATGTAATCGAGATGAAGACCGTCGAGCTCCGGGTAGCTATATACCAGATCTGAAAATACATCCAAAAGATAATCCTGAACTTCCGGGATTCCAGGATCAATGAAATATCCATATTGGACTCCGGTATTCATTCTGGTCCCATTGGCGTTGTAAGTGATCCATTCCCTATGGTTTTGATAGATATAGTTAGTAGCAAGCCTTACAGAATCCAGAGGTGTGGCGTTGAAAACCACCACCCAGGCATGAATTTGCAGATCTGCTAATCTGGCTTTCTGGATAATATATTCCAGGGGATCAAAACTGTCGTATCCGAGGATTGGGCTGCGGGGTTCGGGATTGTAAAAGGGATTGGGTATCCTGTTTGGTGTATATAAAGCATCCGAGCGATATCGAACTTCCACCAGAAGTTCTGTTTGTCCGCTCAGAACTGCCTGGCGGATCACTTCATCAATTTGGGATGGGGAGGATATATTCCAGGGTAAAACCCAGACAGACCTGATCTGATCATCTGAATATGCCATGGAAAGAGCGGCAGTCAGCATCAGTATTGTTATCAGTAGTATCTTTTTCACACTTATCCTTTTGTATCCTTGATCTCTGAACTTACCACCCCATCCTGGAAACGGATGTCCACAGTGTCCTTTATCTGAAGATTTTTCACCGAACGAACCAACCTGCCTTCTTTCTGTACCAAAGCGTAACCTTTCTTGAAGATGAGATAGGGAGAGTTCTGCTCGAAAGTAAGCCGATGAGTTGTGTAAGTTGTTTTAGCCTGAGTTACAAGCTCTTTGATGGTACTCTGAAGCAGGTTCGAAACCTGTTGGAGCTGATTCTGTGATGTGTTCTGTTTGTAGGTAAGTTTACTTTGAGATATTATTCTGAATTCCTGTGAGATCTGGTCGAGCTCAGACCTTTTGTCTTTCAAGAGAATGCTGCTGTTAAGTAGAGCCTGGTGGACAAAATCAAGACGCATCTGATAGTTCCCGAGCATCTGTTCGGGATGATACCTTTGAAGTTGGAAGCCAGCTTTGTTCAGCGATTCACTGGTTCTGGCAAGGGTGCTTTCCAGGATCAGGGAAGCTCTGCTGGATAGAGACTTAAGGTGGGCAAGCAGATCTTTACGGTCCGGAACAATCAGTTCGGCAGCAGCAGATGGGGTGGGAGCCCTGCGATCGGCCACAAAATCGCAGATCGTAAAATCTATCTCATGTCCCACCGCAGACACCACAGGTAGTTGCGAGGCAAAGATCGCTCTGGCAAGACTCTCATCATTGAAACAGAAAAGGTCTTTCTGCGAGCCTCCGCCTCTGGTGATCACGATCAGATCCACATCCGGATTTTGATTAAAGTGTTCCAGACCTGCAATAACCTGCTGGGGGGCTTCCTTTCCCTGCATCAGAGAAGGATATACCACTACTTCAGCAGGGTAGCGTCTGGAAAGGATATTAAGAATGTCTTGCAGGGCTGCTCCCGTGGGAGAAGTAATTATCCCAATCTTTCTGGGAAAAGGGGGGAGAGTTTTTTTATGAACTGACTCAAAGAGGCCTTCTGATTTCAGTTTCTCTTTCAGAAACTCAAATTGCTGAGCGAGAAATCCCTTCCCTGCCAGGCTCATATTCCGCACATTCAGGTTGTAGGTGCCTCCCCTCTCATAGAGAGTGAGCTTACCATAGCATATCACCTGTATGCCGTCCGCTGGTCGAAAATCAAGGCCAAAATTCTGCCCTTTGAAGAAAGTACAACGGAGGGTGGCATTTTCATCCTTCAGGTTAAAATACATGTGACCTGAGCTATGATGCACGAAATTGCTCAATTCTCCGCTCACATAGAGCGATTCGATCTGAGTTTCTATTACCTGTTTCAAATGGCAGGTAACTTCGAAAACACTGAATACTTGGATATCTTCAATCATGGAAGTAAGAATTATCAGGACTATTTATTTGTCAATTCCCCAATGACGGGAGACAAGCAATGGATGAAAGCAGGGTGCACTATTCCCGGTCATAACGAAAGAGATCTTTTAAAAGTTCCGGATCGAGGGTCTGCAGGCTTTTATGTCCTTCTCCGATCAGGGATTGAAACAAATCAAGCTTACTTTGCTGAAGGAGGTTGATTTTCTCTTCGACTGTTCCCTTACTGATCAATCTGAAGACCTGAACCTTTTTCTGCTGACCGATGCGGTGGCTACGGTCAATGGCCTGGTTTTCGATCATGGGATTCCACCAGGGATCAAAAAGAATAACGGTGTCGGCAGCAGTAAGGTTCAGCCCGGTTCCTCCGGTTTTCAAACTGATGAGGAAAGTCTTCAGATGTGAATCTTCTTCGAAACTGCGGATCGGGGTGATGCGATCTTTGGTTTGACCATCAAGATAGGCATAGGCAATTTTGTGTTCTTCAAAGGCCTTCCTTATAATCTTCAGCATTTGTACGAACTGACTGAAGATTAGTATCTTATGCCCGCTGAGGAGGGATTCTTTTACCAGCTCCATCAAGAGCTCAAGCTTGGCGGAAGCTGCTGTCTCGGGCAAAATATCGGGATTTATCAGGTGTGGATGGTTGCATACCTGGCGCAGTTTGGTCAGCGCTGCCAGGATGTGAATGTAACTTAGATCCTGCTTATTCTGGAGGCTCTTTTGCACCAAATCGAGTATCTGGAGGTAGCTCTTTTCCTGAATGGAATTCAACTTGCACCATGCAATTTGCTCCTGTTTATCGGGGAGTTCCAGGAGCACTTCTTTTTTCTCTCTTCTAAGGATAAAAGGTGCAACCGCTCTTTGGAGTTTTTGGATCGATTCCTGGGGATCAGGATCAACCAGATATTCCCTTTTGAATCTGCCCAGGGTACCCAGATAACCAGGCAGGATAAAGTCAAAGACAGACCAAAGCTCTTGCATACTATTTTCGATGGGTGTTCCGGACAGGGCAAGGCGATGGGTGCTCTGAAGCTTTTTGATCGCTGTACTGCGCTGAGTTCCGGCGTTTTTTATGTTTTGAGCTTCATCCAGGATCAACCACTCAAACTTCATGTTTTTGAGTACTTCCAGTTCATTCAGCACCAAGCTGTAGGAAATGATGAAGAGCTTCACATTGGGAGTGCTGAGCAGCAGTTTTCGTTCTTCTTTGGAACCTTCAACAATCAGAAAGGGGATATTGGTATGGAACTTATCAATTTCGGCTGCCCAATTGTAGGTTAGGGTTTTGGGGCAGACCACCAGGGAGATGCTTTGATCCGGTGTTTCGCTAATGATGCTAAGTGCTTGAATTGTTTTTCCCAGCCCCATTTCATCTGCGAGGATGCCACCCAAGCGGTAATGTGCCAGCATCTTTATCCAGTTGTGGCCTGCCTTCTGATATCCTCTCAGGACGGTTTGCAGATAGCTGGGCAGGCTCTCTGCAAGGTCGCTCTTCCTGGACACCAAATCTTTGCATAGCTTAAGGATAAATTCATCTGCCCGGATTCTGAAGGCTGGGTTTTCGTCCTGAAGTTTGAGGTAGTAAGGCAGGTTCATAATACGGGAGCGGTAAACACTTTCTATAGTTTTATGACTGGTAGCGATTAGCTTTTCAGTCTCGTCAAAAACGCTGCGTTTGGTAATGAAAACGGTCCTGCCATCAGCGGTTGTGAGAAACTTTTCCTGAGACAGGAAAAAAGCCTTCAGTTCCTCATGAGTGAACCTGAAATCCTTGTAACTATATTGAACTTCATAATCAAACCAATCGGTATCCAGATTTTTGCGGAATGAGATGTCCGCTTGCAGGGGTACCTTATAGATGAATTCCCGCTGAAGTTCTTCCGAGATCTCAATTGCCAAATCGCTATCACTCAGTTCGAAGATGGCTTGTTTAAGCCTTTCAAAGCTTTGCGGATCGGTTCTGAAGATCAGCTCGGATGAGCTTTCCAGGCGTCTCAGATCGGCATTTGGCAGGATTTTTGTAAGTTGTTTGACAGTTCTGAAAACCGTTACTGGTATCTGAAACCAGGCATTTTCTTTATGCCCCTCAGGATTTTCGAAAGAGGTCTTGATCAACGGAGAATTAAATCGTACCACAGAAAGGGGAATCACCACCTCCGGCTCATAGATCAGGCTACCTCGCAAGAGGATGCTGTCCTCCTGTCTGAAAATTTCCAGTTTGATGGTAGGAGGATTGTCATAGATCAGAGGCAGTTCGATCCGCTCGTCAAAATCCAGATAGATATCTTTGCCTTGCAGTTCTTTGATTACGAGAGTGCGTAGATAGACCAGATCCTTTTTCCTCAATAGTAGGTCTCTTTCAAAAAGCCTGTCTATCACCGCAAGCTCAAAGGGAAGATCAACCTCTCTTATGATATTCCCGAAAAAAAGCCAGGTTGGATGCCCTGCGTACCATACAGAAAGATCGTCTATGATCACGGGAGCAAGGCGAAAGATGTCGGCCCCATACTGTTGAACCCTGAGGCTCAGAGCAAGAGGATGTTCATTGAATACCAGTGTTTCTCCAGTCTCTTTGATCATAAACTTGCCAGGGATATTTTTCATGATTCCCAGGGCAGTAGCAAAACTTTTTTTGTAAATGGAGATAAATTTAGCTTTAGTGCTCAGGGCAACCCGCTGAGTATCGAGATATTCCAATAGCCTGATTTCATGGTCGCTTAGAGTGGCAACTGCCTGTCGATATTGGGCTTTCTGTTTGGGATCATTCCAGGGCTCATCTTTGCCAAGGGCGGCACTGATAAACAAGCGAAGCTCAAGAAACTGATATTCTGAAAAATAAAAGCGGACCTTATCTGTCTCGGGAGTATAGATCCCCTCCAGCCAGATCTTGGGTCCAGAAAGCCTGTCCAACCATTCCGGTGTGCTGACAAGCAGTTTACCAAAGCAAGTTTCCACCACTTCTTCGGCGAAGATTTCTGTGGTCAAATGGTGGTAGGCAAAACGCAACAGGGAAAGGTAGTGCCTGCAGTTTTCATCAGTGTCACATTCAGAACATTTGTGACTGATGATCCGTTCTGTCTGTGGATCATATTCCAGATCCAGCGAATTGCAGAACAGGTCTCTTTTTTCAGGAGTGGGGAAGAAGCGCAGGTGGATATGATCTTCCTCATCAATGGATTTCCAGAAGAGCAAATCCTCTTTTTCCAAGGGGATGATGACTTGGTTAAAAAACCAGGTATCTGAGCGCAGGTGGAAGTCCTTGCTGAATAACCTTGCCAAAACTTTAGACCTTCTTTATGGCTGTAATCGTTTCCTGCAGAGCATGTTGCAAAAGAGCATGCGGAGGTTCCTGGATAAAACCATCCTGAATGAGCTTTTGAGTGGCAAGGCGGGCATTCTGGATATCCTGGCTGGCTCTCTGGAACACCTGTTCATATGTCAATCCAGAGGGAGCAACGCCATCGGCAATGGCTTGTATTGCAACCTCAGCGGCTTCATGGGGAAATACTTCCGCTTCATCCATGGTGGGAACGATGTTTTGGGGAGAAATCCCCCGCTTTTCGGCAAAATCTGCCAATGCATGAGCAGCCCGGATGGCCATCTTATCTGTGATCTTAGTGGCTTTGGAAAGCAAGGCACCTTTCAAAATTCCGGGGAATCCGCAGGAGTTATTGATCTGATTTGGGAAATCTCCTCTGCCCGTGGCAACAATATATGCACCTGCCTGTTGAGCGTCATGGGGATAGATCTCCGGCACCGGATTGGCACAGGTAAAGACGATCGATTTTGTCGCCATATGGCTTATCCACTCCGGTTTAATGGTATTGGGTCCGGGAGTCGAAAGAGCGATCAATACATCCGCACCGTTCAGGGCGGTTTCGATGCCTTCCACCCGCAGGGGATTGGTCTTTTGAGCCAGCGTCCATTGCTTGTATTTGCCAGGATTGGCCTTTAAGTCTTCCCGGTTTTTATGCAAGGATCCCTTGCTGTCGAAGATTATCAGTTTATCCGGATCGAGTCCGCTTTGCAGCAGAAAGCTGGCAATCGTTGTATTTGATGCTCCAGCTCCAAAGAGAACCGTTTTGACAGAAGAAATGGATTTATCTGTCAGCTTCAGGGCATTGATCAGACCCGCCAGAGTTACGCAGGCCGTGCCCTGAGCATCATCATGCCATACAGGAATCGAGCACTCAGTCCTCAACTCATCCAACACCCTGTAGCAATTGGGTTGAGAAATATCCTCAAGATTGACCGCTCCCACAGAAGGTTCCAGCATCTTTACAAAGTCGATTATTTTCCCAGGATCAGGTCTGCCTGATCTATCCCGGTTGTTGATGCACAAGGCTATTGCATCCAGCCCCCCCAGATATTTCATCAGCATGGCCTTGCCTTCCATCACACCCAAACCGCCGGCAGGAGTGCAATCTCCATCACCCAATACCCTGGTGCCATCGCTTACTACTGCCACCAGATTGCTGCGATTCGAGAGAGCAAAGGAAAGGCTGTTGTCATCCCGTATTGCTGTGGAGACGGATGAAACCCCGGGGGTGTACCAAACGTTGAACCAATTGAATCCAAAAATTCCTGCCTTGGGGATGCTTTGCATCTTCCCACCATAGAATTCGTGCATTTTCAGGGATAATTTCTTTAAGAAATAGGTCTGTGCCTTCGCTTTCTGATCTTCAGGGAAAATTGAGGATAGTATCTCTCCCAGGTTACTCAAATCGGTTCTTAGCTTGTCCATATCTATCATCCCGTTGCTTTTTTTAGTTCCCTTCTTTCAAATGGAGATATTTGTCAAGCCAGATCTTCCATTTTGCCATGCATTCCTCTCCTCTTACCTATTCAAGATCAAAACAGTATTTCACCATATAACAACCATGTTTTTAACGGTTTCTATCTGGTTATATATTGGGTATTGTATATTAAGGGATTAATTGTGGACTAAATTGCCTGGGATCAAATCTCTGAGAGAGGCTTATAAGACTCAATAAGTAACTAATTCTAATATAAATAAATTTACTTACATGGGGTAATAGGTTATCTAATACTGGATAAGAGATTTCAATATATTCTGTTTATATTCTTCATGCAGGTCGGTATTGAGATCAAGATCTGAGGGTAGCTTTAAGATTTGAATGATTTTTCCTGGTGCGCTGCTCATGATCAGGATCCGATCGGAGAGCTTGAGAGCTTCTTCGATATCGTGGGTCACAAGTATGATGGTGAGCCCGAGTTTTTGAGTGATCATTTTCAGCCAGTCCTGCATAGTTATGCGGGTGAGGGCATCGAGATTGGCGAAGGGCTCGTCGAGCAGTAGCAGGGGAGAGCCCGTCATGCAGGTTCTGAGGAAGGCAGCTCTTTGTTTTAGTCCGCCGGAAAGTTGCCATGGATAGTGATCGAGGTGTTTTTCCAATCCGAAGCTATGACCCAGGGATCTGGCTTTCTGTTTGGCATCCTTGATGGGCAAGTTTTTCATTCTGATTGGCAAGAGGGCATTTTCCCATACTTTGAGCCAGGGAAGCAGCAAATCATCCTGGGGCATGTAACCCAAAAGTCCGCTTTTGCCCAGGATGGAAAGGCCATCCAGGAGGATATCTCCACTATCAGGTTTACAGATACCGGCCAGAAGCTCAAGGAAGGTGCTTTTACCGCAACCGCTGGGTCCAACGATGCTGACAAATTCACCTTCCCATAGCTCAAAATCGAGATTGTCGAGGATGAGAACCTTGCTGTTTCTCAGAAGGAAGCTTTTGCGTAGTTGGACGCTTCTCAGTTTGGGATTCATTGGGGTAAAAACTTATTTGTGAAGGCATTATCTACGATAATGCCATTTTTCAGAAGATGATTATGATACATCCAGGCAGAAAAGGAGGACCAGACAACTTTATTTTGGATTCCCCAGGCAGAAGCATCAGCCTGGAATTCTTTGCTGAGGTATATCAGGCTGTGTTTCACAAGTTTGGGATCGAGATCAGGAATCTGCTTGCTAAAGAGTTCTGCGGCTTTTTCGGGCTGGGAGATGCAATAGAGATAGCCCTTTGCAGTAGCTCGAACGAAGCGCTGAATCAGATCGGGACTATCTTTGATGAGCTGTTCGCTGCTTATTAAAACTGGTGTGTAATAATCAAATACGGGATCGAGTTCACGCAGGGGAAGATAGTTTATTTTGATGCTGTCCAATTCGGCTTTGATTCCATCCCAGGCATAATAGATCCACTCAAAATCTGCATCCTTGCCGATGGTGGAGAAGAAATCATATACTCCAGAGATGACCTTCACCTTTTCGTGATCCGCATTGTGGGCTTTCATGATGGTTTTCAGAATATCCATTTCCGAGGGTGAATCCCAACTTCCATAGCGTTTCCCCTCAAAATCCTTGGGGCTTTTGATACCGGAATCTGGAAGCGAGGCAAAGCCGGAAGTATTATGCTGAATGATTGCAGCAATCGAGACAATGGGGATATTCTCGCTGCGAGCCCGGATCACGTTTTCCTGATAGCTAATGCCAAATTCGGAAGATCCATTGGCAACGATGTTATCCGTCAATCCCTCCGTAGGTTGCATAATGCTCAGTTCGATACCCTCTTCCTGGAAATATCCAAGAGCCTGGGCAACATAAAAACCTGCGTGGTTGGTATTAGGAGTCCAATCCAGGGTCAGGGTTACGATGTCCAACCCTTCCCGGGTCTTTTTTTTATTCTGGCAAGAGACCAGGGATAGCGAGAGTAGGATGATTGAAAGGATGAGACTAAGGGTACGTTTGGTCATTTAATTCTCCTTGAGTGGGTTTTAGGCCCGGGGATGATACATCCGGTGCGTTTCTATCAATAGGCGCATGTCCACATGAGTATAAATCTGAGTGGTGTTGATGCTGGCGTGTCCCAGCAGTTCTTGAACAATGCGAAGATTTACCCCACCTTCCAAAAGGTGGGTCGCAAAAGAATGTCTGAAAGTATGGGGAGTGATATGTTTTTTGATGCCTGCTTGCAGCACACTTTGCCTTAGGATCTTCCAAAATCCCATCCGGCTGAGTTTTTCTCCCCGGTTGTTTAGAAAGAGGATATCGGTGGGCTTGAATTTCATCTGTACAGGTCTGTGTTTTTTGATGTAGTAAAGCAGAATGTCCGCCACGGTATCAGCAAAAGGGACGATCCTCTGTTTGCTGCCCTTGCCCCGCACCAGGATCAATCTGTCTGTGAAATTTATATCGTGCAGGGTGATCCCCAAAAGCTCCGAGATCCTGGTGCCCGTAGCATAAAGTAGCTCCAGCATTGCCTTGTTCCGGTATTCCAGAGAAGTTTCAGATGGTAAATTGTCCAATAAGTTTAGCATTTCCTCGATGCTCAGGAAATCAGGTAAATGATCGCCAATTCTGATAGTGGGCACTTTATCGAAATCTATGGCGGAGCGGACTTCCTCTTTGTCCAGATACCTGAAAAATTGCTTGAGAGCCACCCTTTTACGGGCCAGGCTGCTTTGTTCGAGCTGGAGTTCTCTTAAGGTCAACAAGTAGCTGCTAATTTCCCGATCACTGTATTGGTCGATCTCCAGGGGACAGTAGAGCAGAAAATCCCGAATGTCTCTGAGATAGCTTTCTACAGAGTTGTCTGCCAGGCCTTTTTCGACCATGATGTGGTATTTGAAGCTGTTTAGCAAGCTTAACAGCTTGGGAGGCAGAGGGATATTAATCACTACTATAGTAATTTGGAGTTTCTTTGGTAATCCTGATGTCGTGGGGGTGGGATTCTTTGAGTCCGGCAGGAGTAATCTCGATAAATTCCGCATTTTCGCGGAGTTCACTCAATGTTCCTGCTCCACAATATCCCATGCCGGCTCGCAGGCCACCGATCAGTTGGAAGAGGAAATCCTTAAGCGGACCCTTGTAGGGGACCATGCCCTCAATTCCTTCAGCGACAAGCTTTTTATCTTCCTCGGCATTTTGGAAATAACGATCGCTACTGCCTTGTTTCATGGCTGAGATGGAGCCCATACCCCGATAGGATTTGAAGCGCCGTCCATTGTAGATAATGAACTCACCAGGGCTTTCATCCGTTCCTGCAAAGAGCGAACCAATCATGACAGCATCGGCACCTCCAGCCAGAGCTTTGACGATATCCCCCGAAAACTTGATGCCACCATCGGCAATGATGGGAATGCCTTCCCGGGCAGCGACCTCAGCACAGTCCATGATGGCTGTGAGCTGGGGAACACCTATCCCGGCAATGACTCTGGTGGTGCAGATCGAACCTGGACCGATACCAACCTTAATAGCGCTTGCACCGGCATCAATCAGATAGCGGGCCGCCTTTAGCGTGGCTATGTTACCAGCCAGGATTTCGCAGAGAAGGCTTTTCTTGATGCTTTTAATAGCAGTCAGGATGTTCTTATGATGCCCGTGCGCAGTGTCGATCACGATCAGATCCGCTCCCAGGTGAACCAGTTCCTGAGCTCTTTCCAGAAAGTCTCCAGTAACGCCCACTGCTGCACCCACAAGCAAGCGATTGTTTGAATCCTGCACAGCATGGGGATAGTCTATGCTCTTCATGATGTCCTTGACGGTGATCATGCCCGTGAGAGTGAAATTTTCGTCCACGATCAGCAGTTTCTCGATCCTGTTTTTCTGAAGCAACTCCTGAGCCTTTGCCATCGAAGTGCCTGTGGGGCAGACGATAAGCTTGTCCTGAGGAGTCATCAGATCCTTAACTTTTCGGTTCAGGTTGCTCTCAAAACGGATATCACGATTGGTGAGAATTCCAACCAGTTTGCCGTCTTTTACTACTGGGAATCCGCCAATCCTGTGCTGTTTTTTTAGCTCCATTACTTTTTTCAGATGGTCGTCCGGACTGATCGTATATGGAGAAGTAATAACCCCGCTTTCAGCTCTTTTCACTAACCTAACCTCATTGGCCTGAGCCTCGATACTGAGGTTTTTATGGATGATGCCAATGCCCCCTTCACGGGCAATGGCAATTGCCAATCCGGATTCTGTGACAGTATCCATGGCAGCACTGAGCACGGGAATCTTCAGGGTTATGTTCTTGGTAATCCTGGTGGAGATCTCTACCTGGGAGGGTAAAACCTTCGAGTGCTGAGGAGCCAGCAAAACATCATCGAAAGTATAGGTCTTACGGATACTCTTTTTCATAACAACTCCTTAAAACATATCTAATATTTTGATATTCATAGATTTGGCCTTGCAGAAGATAAACGGCTCAATACCTGGCGAAAACCGGGAGAGAATATGCTATTGGGATTTTTGGATAGAAACTCCCTGGCCAGTCTTTGCTCATAATCGCTGTCCCGGCTGAGCTTAAGTCTCAGCAGAGCAGCATACTCCCGGGCAATGTCGTCTTTAAATTCATAATCAAGTATCTGAAGAGCTTTTTCGGATTTGGATATCATTATCGCCCATTCGATGGCGAGAATGCGTAACTCTTCATCCTGATTACGATCAAAAACTTGTAGGAGCATATCTATGGCTTCAGGATTGTGGAGATGAAAACTCCTGTAGGCGATGAAAAATGTATCACGATCCGCTTCTTCCAGTTCAAAGACGAGCATCATCAGGTAGATGGCGTCGTTTACAAAGCGTCCTCCAGGATGTTTGATGATATACTCGTTCATCAGGGAATCGGCAATTTCAGTCCGGTTTTGTAAAAGGGCCAGCAAGAAAGTATAGAACTCCTTGCTTTCCAGGAGTTTGGGGTCACGGACCAGTTCCATCTGAGCTTGAGCCTTGGAAAAATCTGCATTCATCAGCATCAGCTTGGCAATATCAAGATCTATCTCATTAATTTCCATCTGATTGCGGGCATATTGGCGAGCCTCAACGTATAAGTCTATCACTTGATTGGTATCAGTGCCCATAATCAGAGCAATTTCGGCTTTGAGCCTTCTGGCATTGTAGTTTACAGCTGAACGATTACGCAGGTTCCAAGCCTGAAGCCGCTCATCTGCAATAATCATGTTCAGGCTATCCGCAGCTTCAGGTAATCCACCATTGCGGAAATGAATCTGAGCAGAATGGAAACGGTATTCATTTTGGGCAAGTGGCTCAGAATTCACTGCAATCAAGTGTTCAAAGGCAAGCAAGGCAATTTCATCATTCAGGGCACTAAACTGCTGTTGGGCAAAGGCATGAATCTTATTCACAGGTAGGGATTTATAGGTTTCGAGAGCTGCCTGATATTGGCGAAGGCTTACATAGGAATTGGCTAAAAGTTCTTTAAGAGCAGAGTTTGTGGATGTTTCTGCGGAGGATGAGATGATACTCACCAGGGTGGAATCCTCCTTCAGGATCGTAGCACATTGGTTGTTCACAAAATAAAGATTTGCCGGATTCTTGTCCAGAAAGCGCAGATACTCCTGTAAAGCTTCTTCCAGAAGCCGGAAATTCAGAGCGGAATTTGCCAGTTCCAGAGAGAATAGGTCTTCACTATTCAGCCTGATTCGAGCTTCTTTGTACAAGGCTATCACTTGCTCATAGAATCCTCTTCGCTCGAAATATTGGGCAAGAGTGCGGTAAGTATTTACATTGTATGCCATTTGCTCGAGATATCTCTGGCTCATATTCCAGGCTTCGGAGACCTTCCCTTGCATGATGAGGAGCAGGATTTTCTGCTCTGTGTATGTATTGGAGGGAATATGACGGATGTTTTGTTCCAGAAGCTTATCGATCTTATCTGTTTGAGAAGTTTGGTAGTAAATCTGGATCAGCTGTAATATGCTATTTAGATCCCCAGGGTACTTATCAAGGAGCTGGATGAAAAGCTGTTCTGCTTCGTTATACTGCCTTCGAGCCATCATTTGATATGCTTGCTGGCTAAGGACCTGCTTCTCATCATATTGGGCTGGCAACAAGCCTATCAGCATCATCAAACACACAAATGGCAACAGCTTCTTCATCTATTCAACCAATTCGTTCAGATGCTTCAGATAGCGAATGATAACTTGTTGATACTCTTGTGGATAGAGCTTGCTATTAGCTTCCAGGGCAGCGCTTCTGCGCAAGGCGTCAAAATCCAGATCAGTCTTTTTCCTTTGCCATTCCTGTTGTTTGGCAGTTTCAGCTTTGCGTTTTTGGGAAAATTCACGTTTATTGATAGACCTCTGTGCATCCAGTAGCTTTGATATTATTTGTTCCTGCCGGTTCAGGATATCCCGATTCAATTGGTTGTTTTTCAGTTGACGAGCCACAGCTTCGGCTTCTTCCACAATCTGCTGAATTGCATTTCCTTGTTTTTGCGCTTCCGGGTTGTTCTGAAGGGCACGTTTCAGATTATCTGCCAGACGTTGTTGATCATTGGCGAGCTTCTGAATCTGCTTTTGCATGGCAGGATCTCCTCTACCACCCTGTTCCTGCATTTGCTTAAGAAGCTGTTCGGTTAGGAAATTCATTGCCATTTGTTCCTGACCCATTTGTTCCAGCATCTGGATGAGGGATTGCATTCCTCCTCCTCCACCACTTCCCGAAGATTGATTTTGCATGGCTTGCATCAGGTCGTAGATCATCAGGTTTAACCCACTTTGGATATTGCTCAGTAGTTCAGGCAGGCGGTAATATTGCATATCAGATACTAAAGTAAACAGGTCACGGTAATTTTGATAAGCAAAAGTGAGGTCTATGAAGAACTTTGGGGGGATATACATCAGGGTTTGAGGATTGGAGTAGAGCTTGTTCAATACAATTTGGATGCCTTCGTATTGAGCAATAATGTCATTAATAATCTGGTATGGGTCTTTATCGAACCGGGCGGCGGTGTCCTCATGCTTTTTGGAGAAAATCAGCAGTTCCCGGATGGCGGTCTGCATGGCCTGCATTACTTCCTGGGCGGAGCCACCCCCCATTGAGTTTTTCATTTCAGCAAGTCTTTGAGTAAAGATCCTCATCTTCTGCATGGCTTGTTCCTGAGCTTGCATGGAGGCGGAACGTTGGTTCTGTTCCAGAGCTCTTTGGCTGGATTTCATATCCTGGTCGGCAGAGCTTTGTTGCATCTGTTTTTGCAGATCAGAAAGCATTTGTTTGGCTTTTTGGTCCTTATTGCTATCCAGCATCTGGTCTATCTTCTTCAATTCTTCGGTGAGGTTATCATATTTATCGGTAATGCTTTGCTGTTCTCTGGCGAGATCGGAAGGGGATTTCTGTTGGTCTGGGGTTTTTTCATGCAGAGCTTTTTGGAGCTTCTCCATTTCTTCGGAAATCTGCAGGGCTTTTTGGACTGCCTGTTCCTTTTTGATGCTCTCCAGAAGATCGAGGGTTTGCTCAATCTTTTTGCTAAAATCTTCCATCGAAAACTTGAAGTTTTCCATGGCCTTCTTCAAGTCCTCGGTATTCATTTTCTGTAGGGAGTTTTGAAACTTTTCCATGGCTTTGAGCAGTTCTTCATTGGAGATCTCTTCCATAAGCTGTTGGATTTTCATCATTTTCTCGAGGGTTTCTGGGGAGAGAGCTTCATTCGCCTGCATTTTCTCGATCAGATTCTGATAGTTTTCTGCTATCCTATCCACATCCTCAGATATGTTTTCCTGGTTTAGAAGAACTTCTTCGAGCTGTTTTTGGTCATCCCAGTTCAGATCATCTTTCTTCAGAAGTTCACGGCGTTTTTCCTCAAAATCCTGCATCAGATCTTTGGATTTGTCCAGCGCAGAGCGGAGTTCATCTTTGCGGGCAGTTTCCTGTAGTTCGATTTCGCGGTATATTTCCTCGATGGAGGGAAAACGTGCCTTGTATTTCTGGCTTAGAGCGATCTGGTTATCTGGCGAATTGTCGTATATTTCTACCCAATAAGTAATAACATCACCCGGGAACAGGGCAAAATCCTTCAGGGAAAAAATGTAATCCTTTTCGAAAATCTTGGTGGGAATGATTCCCTGGATCAGGATAGACTGACTGGGTTTATCATTGATCTGAAATTTCAATGAGCAGTTTCGCAAGCCAAAATCATCATCTGCATAAAGTAAGAGCGGTAGAAGCAAGTTTTGATTTAGAACCACATCCTCACCTGGATAAAGGAGTCTGATTTCAGGAGGATTATCAGGGATAAGCGAATTCGATTTTTCCACCGGACGGGAAGTTCTTCCCAGTTCATCGATCATTTCCAGATACCAAGTATCTGGCTTTAAAAGCTGGAACTCAGTAGTATAGATCCGATCATCGATTTTCTTGAATGCCAGAGAGCTACCATCGGAGCGGTTCATCACTACCTTGGTTACAGGGATATTACTTTCGATTAAGAGTTTTACGAGCGTGTATTTATAAGCTTCGACAATACCATAAGACAAGGTGTCTTTTACCGGACTGAGCCCCGTATAGGCAGGAAATTGGTAGTGTATGCTCCATTTCTTCACAAAAGGTTCGTCCAGGATCTCAATTCTATACACGGGAGAGCTTGCGACTTCATTTTTCACAAAGTACTCGATCGAGTTATCCAGTGCTGGGAAGGTGTAGCTATAATTGGTTAATGCCAATTCCCTCCAATCCTTATCGTATCTATAATACAACCTGTGTTTAAGCCTGGTATCGGGATTGATCACTTTGATTTCAACCTGTTCTTTGCTGCCAGTTTTCAAGTTGCCGGGGCTGAGTTCAATGTCCTTTTTGTAGATAACCTGTTCTGCTTTGTTTGTGTAGAACTGCTTAACAGATTTCTTAAAATCGCTCCATGAGTATGCCCAAATCGAACCAGAACCGATGATAACTACAATCATTAGAATAAGATACTGCCTGGAAAGCGGGGCAGGTATCCTGTATTTATTGGTCTGTAAGCGAGCAAGAGCAGAATCATTGAGATTGGTTAAAATGGAGGAATCTGCACGATTTTCAGAGAGCTCATACAGATTTTGAAACAGATCGTCACCATGCTCAACCTGCCTATCCAAATGCCTGGCAACCAAGAAGATGCTCCAGAAATTCTTGTATATGCTCAGCAAGATAAAAAGAACAAAGAGCACAAGAGTAATTTTCAAACTTATATTAATTAGGACGATCAATTGAGAATTTGTATCCACATAGATCCAAACCAGAAAATAGAGATTTATGAAGAGAATAACAAGCATCAGAGACGCCACAATTGCTCTCAAGGATAAGTTTAGATTTATCCTTGTCTGATACTGTTTTAGGATCTTTAAGTAATCTTTACTCATGCTTATATAAGTTGTAATTCTATGAGGATGTGACCATGAATATCTTCACACCTTCCTCTTGCAAGACTACTCAGAATATATAGAGATGCTGTCAAGTACAAAATCATGTTCACATCCCCCCGTTTTTCAAACATGGAATTAGAAGCTGGTTTTGATCGTGCCATTTTCCTTTGTATGGGTTGATATTGAATCTGGTGACTATGCTGAAGCATTTTGACACAAGCTCCGTAATTCT
>JAQUHL010000193.1 GCA_028683635.1 Candidatus Cloacimonadota bacterium | reverse complement strand
ATGCCCCTTCTGGATGAGAGCTTCGATCTTGTCTTCCTGGTGGGTTACCATGCTGGAACCGGCGCGCTGCAAGCCAATATGGATCATACCTATTCAAACAGCCGGATTCAAAAAATCTCTATCAATGGCAGGCGCATGAATGAAGCATTGATCAATGCCGCCTATGCTGGAGTGAAAGGAGTCCCGGTTGCTTTGGTAACGGGCGATCTTGCCCTGCAAAAAGAGCTTATGGATCCCGAAGCCTTGCCCTGGGTACACTACGTCTGCACCAAGGAAGGAGTATCTAAGTTTGCCGCTTTGAACTACAATCAGATCCGGGTCAAACGAAACCTGGTGACCAATGTGCAGCAAGCTTTGAGGCAAAACAAGGCTGCTTACCCGCTCTTTGCCTTCTCTGCTCCAGTCAGGCTCGAGATCGAATTTCATTCCACAGCCATGGCGGATATGGCCTGCCTGATGCCTTATACCAAAAGACTGGATGGCAGAAGCATCGAGTACGTTACTGATGACTACCCCGTCCTCTTCGAGGCTATCATGGCTTTGGTGACTCTGGCTTACGCCACGGGAATATAGCAGCAAACAGAACCCCCGGATAGGGCATTAAAACCCATTTACTACAAAGCTGGAACCCGCCAGCACTACAATTGTCCCGGAAAAGATTTCTCTTGCCAAAAAAACCATTTTACCATAGCATGTATGTGGTAGATTTGGGTATGCTTATCAGCGGAAAAGTTTTGTTCAATCCAGTTATCGGAACCTTGCTTAAGCTCCGCATTGGCTGGATAGAAGAGCTGGCTTGTGAACAATACCAAAAGCTGATATCCCGCACTGCCTTATTGTTAATAAAAGTATTTAGGAATATATTATGGACGAACTGAATAGCAGAATCCCCAGAACCTTACCTGTTTTGCACATGCCAAACATGGTAATGTTTCCCTTTCTCCTGATGCCACTGGTTGTCTCGGATGAGGAATCCAAGCTGGTGGTGGATTATGCTCTCTCAAACGACAAGACCATGGCTTTCTTTCTCGAAACCGAGAAGACCAATCCCAACGAAGTGAACCTCTACCAAATCGGTTCTGCCGTCACCATTCTCAGAATGCTTAGAAACCAGGATGGTTCCATCAGCCTCCTTTTACAGGGTACCTCGAGGATTAAGCTCCAGAAGGTTACCCAACGGGAGCCATATCTGATGGTGGATGTCGAATCCATTACAGAGCCTGGTGGAGAAAGCGTCGAAATCATGGCTCTCAAGAAGATTTCACTCGAGCTTTTGGACAAAATCTCCCAGGAAAGCACCCTTTTAAACAGGGAAATGGTCTCTGGTCTGGGCAACATCAAACAAGCAGGCAGAGTGGCGGATATCATTGCCGGGAACCTTGAGCTCCAGCTTGAAGACAGGCAGAAAATCCTCGAATTAATCGATACCAAAGAACGTTATATCTTTCTAAACGACTGCCTGGCAGAGCTAATCCGCCAGATGCGTTTGGAAAACAGCATCCGGAACAACATCCAGCTTGAGATGTCCGAAGATCAGCGTCGTTATTACCTCAGAGAACAGCTTGATGCAATCCGTAAAGAACTGGGTGAATCCGACGAGGTCTCAAAGGAAATCCTCAAATGGCGGGAAGCGATCGAAAACAACAAGCTTCCGGACTATGTTAAGGAAGTTGCCTACGACGAATTGGAAAGGCTGGCCACCATGCAACCGGCAGCCAGTGAATACGGAGTAATCCGCAATTATCTGGATTGGATAGTCAATCTACCCTGGACTACCTATTCCAAAGATCGTTTGGACTTAAGGAGGATTGAACGGGTGTTGACCAACGATCATTACGGTCTGGCCAAACCCAAAGAAAGAATCCTGGAATTCATTGCCGTGAAGAAGCTTAAAGGACAGCTAAAGGGACCCATCCTCTGTTTTGTCGGCCCTCCAGGTACCGGTAAAACCTCGATCGGAAAGTCCGTGGCCAATGCTCTCAACCGCAAATTTATCCGCATGTCCCTGGGTGGCATCCATGATGAAGCTGAAATCAGGGGGCACCGCAGAACCTATATTGGTGCCATGCCTGGCAAAATCATCATGGAAATCAAACGTCAGGGAGTGGCGAATCCGGTGTTCATGCTGGATGAAATTGATAAGCTGGGTAGGGACTTCAGGGGTGACCCCTCCTCTGCTCTGTTGGAAGTTCTCGATCCCGAACAAAACAATACTTTTGTGGATAACTATATCAATCTGCCCTTCGATCTCTCAGAAGTCATGTTCATCACGACTGCCAATTCCCTGGAGACCATTCCCCCACCCCTGAGGGACAGGATGGAGATCATCGAATTCTCCAGCTATTTGGAATATGACAAGATCGAGATCGCCAAGGCTTATCTTATTCCCAAGGAACTGGAAGCCAATGGCTTGGACAAGAAATTAGTTAAGATGCAAAAATCTGCACTGCAAGAAATCATCCGTTATTATGTGCGGGAAGCCGGGGTGCGCAATCTGCAACGTAAGATTGGCTCCATCTTTCGTAAAATCGCCAAAGAGGTAGCCTCCGGGATTAGGCAGAATTACAGTATCACCTCAGAGAACGTGAAAGATTTCCTGGGAGTGAGGAAGTTCAGCCATGAGCTTGCCAGCCGTAAACCTGAAATCGGTGTCACCACAGGACTTGCCTGGACCAGTTTTGGAGGTGAACTGCTCTTTTGTGAAGCCATCAGGATGCCTGGCAAAGGAGCTATTGTGCTTACCGGACTCCTCGGCAATGTGATGAAGGAAAGCGCCAAGATCGCCCTCAGCTATCTGAAGGCAAACCATGAATACTACAAAATTCCTGCAAATGAATTTGATAAATACGACACCCATATCCATCTCCCTTCCGGAGCTGTTCCCAAAGATGGACCCTCCGCAGGTGTAACCCTGACCACCACCCTGGCCAGCCTCTTCACTCAAAAGAAAGTGCGCCATGATATTGCCATGACGGGAGAAATAACCCTGCTGGGCAAAGTGCTGCCAATTGGAGGCCTGAAGGAAAAAATCCTGGCAGCCAAGCGAGCCGGAATCAAGAAGGTCATCGTCCCTGCTGAAAACAAAGAATCCATCTCTGAACTCGATGCCGCTATCCTGGACGGAATGGATATCAGCTTTGTCGAGGACGTAAAACAAATTCTGGATAAGGTTCTGTTTCAGGAAAGGCTTACCAGCCAGGATAAGGCCATACCGCTCAAGACCGCTCGGCTGAACTTCCTGAAACCTCATAACCAAAACCTGAAATAGCCGCCCTCCGATGGAAAAGTATCCGAACATTAACATCCTGCTCAATCTCGAACAGCGATACATCCCCAAAGCTGAGTTTGTGTTTCGGACCTTTTGTTATATCCTGAGGCTCAACCCGCGCTTTTCCTATGGTTCCTATTATGAGGGGACCCACCTGTACTATGGCAATGCAACCACCAGAACTTTCCCCATCAGGATCCATCATGACCCCCATACTGCTGAGTTTTTTGAACAACAGGAGCTTTATCCCCTCGAGCAGGTAACATTCTGCAAATACAAGGACGAATACATCCCCTTTTTGTTTTCTCCCGGAGGGGATATCTTCTCATTTGCGGAGAGTAACTGCGTTATCCGCAAAGATATCATTGCCGGAGGTTTTTACTTTCTCACTTGCTGGAATGAATACATTCTCAGCTTGAGAGGCATTCCCAAAGGACGGGTGGATTACAAACAATCTCTCCAATACCGCTGGAGTTTCACTGAACTTCCCGTGGTGGATGTCTATAGCCAGCTTCTGCTCTATGCGATGAGCAAATACACCCCGGAATTTATACGTGATATCACTTGGGGGAATAACAAGAGCTTTGCAGTATCCCTCTCCCACGATATTGACTATTGGAATGCCTGGACTGGCAAACACATCCTGCAAACCATAAAATACAACGCCAAAAGCTTCCTGGCCAGACCCTTCCATGCCCTTTACAAGCTGAGCGGACACCTGTTTCACAAATTCATGTTTCATAGCGCTTTCAAGCAGATCAGGAGAATTGCCGGCAGAGAAACCGATCTGGGAGTCGCTTCCACCTGGTTTTTGCTTGCTTATTCAGGATTTGATGATGAGCGGCAGAACTATATAGCCGATATCGTCGCCCGGGAGCAGATTATCGATTTGTTAGGGGAACGGGAAGTTGGCCTGCATGGCAGTCCTGATTCAGCTTTTAACCCTGAATTGCTGGCAAGTGAACTCGAAAACATCAGAGGGCTGGGCTTCAAACCCATTGGATTTCGCACCCACTATTTGAACTTTGATATCAGCGTAGTTTTTCCATCC
>JAQUHL010000192.1 GCA_028683635.1 Candidatus Cloacimonadota bacterium | reverse complement strand
TCTCAGGATAGGCAGATACTACCCGCTCCAACAGTGCGGGTAGAGTAAATTTTTTTAGCTCTTCCATCAAAACTCCTTTTCAATCAGGCTATCTGAGCAGAGCTTCGGAGTCAAGTGAATTATTGAAAAATGAGGTCTCATCCTTTTTCTGTAACTCTCAATAAATCAGTATAAATGACCAACTCCATTTAGTTATAAAGATATCTTTTAATTTTCTGAGTCGGAGTCTTTTGGAAAGGTTCGTTGACGATCTGCACCTTGGCAATTCGGGAAAAATCGGCAAGCTGCTGATTGACTAACTTTCGGTTTTCTTCCATTAGGGCAGGCACTTCGCTTTCCTTCTTTTTGTCGTTATCCATGCTTTCTAGATCAGGATAGATGAGGGCAACCACCTGCCTGTCCCTTTCCAGTACGAGAGATTCGAGGATGTAGGGCAGGTTGTTAAGCTTTTGTTCCACCAATTCGGGATAGATGTTTTCTCCCGAAGGACCAAGGATCACGTTTTTGGATCTGCCCTTGATGTAGATGAAGTTATCCTTGTCGATGGTGCCGATGTCTCCGGTGTGCAACCATCCATCGATCAGAACTTCCCGTGTGGCATCCTCATTTTTGTAGTAACCATTGAAGACCTGATCTCCGTGGATCAGGATTTCTCCGGGTATTTTGTAAGGATCGGGAGAACTGATTTTGACTGTAATGTATTTGACAGATGCTCCGGAGGAAGTAAAGCGGTGCTCAAACCAGCGTGTATAGGAGATCAGAGGCCCACACTCTGTCATCCCATATCCGATCGTTACTGGGAATTTGATCTTTTTCATAAAGAGCTCAACTTCTGCATTCATAGGTGCTCCGCCCACAACAAGTTCGGTGAGATTCCCTCCAAAAGCCGTGATTAGCTTTCTGCGAATCTTTTTGAGAATAAGGCCGTTTAGGATCGGGATCTTGAGCATAGTCTGCATTTTGGGGCTGTCCAAAAGGGGTTGAAGCTGTTTTTTATAGATTTTTTCTATGATCAGAGGAACTGCCAGTACCACGTTTGGTTTCAGGTCCTGAATGGCAGCCAGAAGTATCTTGGGAGTGGGAATTTTATCGATGAAATTGATATGGTTTCCCCTCGTGACGGGATATAGCAGATCAAAGGAGCAAGCGTAGGCGTGAGCCAGGGGTAGGAAGGATACCACTTTGGCACCCACTTTAAAGAGCAGATTTTCACTGGCAACAAGGATGTTTGCCATCAAAGACCTGTGAGGAAGGATTACTCCCTTGGAAAAGCCTGTGGTTCCTGATGTATAGATGATGGCAGCAGGATCTTCATTATCGCAGACATCCGGAATGTCCAAGCTCTTGGGCTGAAGATTCCTGATTTCGCTGATTTCAGATAGGGGACGGACAAGCTCCCTTTTATCGTCAACGTTGTTCTTGAGCAGGGAAAAATCTTCCAGTGAGAAGATATACTTGATCTTTCTTAGCTGGTCTTCATCGATGGCATCGAATTTATCTTTGGAGATAAAAAGCATTTCAGCATCAGAATGGTTTATGATGTGCTGAGTGTCTTCTGCTGAGAAATTTGCCAGAATCGGGATTATCACTCCACCGTACATCACAGTTGAGAGCCAGACCTCTGCCCATTTGGAGCAATTCTTGCCTGCCAGGGCAATCCTGCCACCCTTTTCGAGTTTACAGGTCTTGTAAAGCCTGTGCAACCACATAATTCTCTTTGCAACGTCCGCATAGGACAATGCAGAGCCAGGGTAATCCGTTAACGCAGGTAGGTTCCAGTACTCCTTGATGGAATTGGTAAAATAGGGAATGAGCTTTTCGCTAATCATATTATTCTCCTCAAATCAACATCCAAAATCTGGTAAAAACATTTCGTTTACTTGTAAAGATTTCTTCTTCATATCGTCAAGAATTTTCTTGAGACTTAAGCCTAACTTATTGCCGAACATAGGTTATGGGGCATGTAACGTTGTGAAAGCGGATTGATCTTCATTGTTCCATTTTTCAAAGGTGAGTTTGGGGTATCAGATTATTCGGTATAATCCAAAAGGGATTTGACAAAAAGCCTATGCCCAAAACCTTGACACTCATATTTATAAGATATTTCAAGCCAAAGGAAGAACACATGCAAAAAATCCATCTTGATGGGAACAGCCTCAGTATCAGGGATCTTGAGCTTATTGCAGATTTTATGGCGGAGGTGGAGCTTAGCCCAGCAGCAGTTGAAAAGGTGCAAGTCTGCCGTGCTTATGTGGATAAAATCATTTCCGAGGGTAGAGTTGTCTATGGTCTCACGACTGGTTTTGGAAAATTCAGTACTGTTATTATTCCCCCGGAGAATCTGGCGGAACTGCAGACAAACCTGATCCGTTCACATGCGGTAAGCGTTGGCGAGGCTTATAGTACCAGGATTGTGAGGGTCATTATGTTGCTCAGGATAAACGTGCTGGCCAAGGGGCATTCCGGAATCTGTCTTTCTACTCTGAACACTCTCATCCAGATGTTGAACAAGGGCGTCCATCCCATTATCCCGATGAGGGGCTCTGTGGGTGCAAGTGGTGATCTTAGCCCCCTGTCACATCTGGCTCTGGTACTGATAGGAGAAGGTGAGGCAGAGTATGAAGGGAGTGTTCTTTCAGGTTCGGAAGCAATGCATAGGGCAGGTATAACCCCGGTGGTGCTTTCTGCCAAGGAAGGTCTGGCTCTGAACAATGGTACCCAGGTAATGGCTGCCATTGGTGCTCTAAAACTAATTGAAGCAAAAAGGCTCTGCCAGTATGCTGATCTGATCGCCACAATGAGTATCGATGCCCTAATGGGGACACCCCGTGCTTTTGATGAATTGATCCACAAGCTGCGTCCCCATCCTGGTCAATTGGCTTCTGCCTACAACATCCGTACTCTGATTGCCAATAGTGAACTAAGGGAGACGCATCGCAATTGTGGAAACGTCCAGGATGCATACAGCCTCAGGTGTACTCCTCAGGTGCATGGAGCTGTTCGGGATGCTCTTGCCTATGCCCAGTCTGTTCTTGAAATCGAGCTTAATTCAGCAACTGATAATCCCTTGATCTTTGCTGATGAGGAAAAAGTGATCTCCGGAGGCAATTTTCATGGAGAACCTCTGGCGCTTGCTCTGGATACAATGGCGATGGCCCTTAGTGAACTTGCCTCGATATCCGAGCGGAGGATCGAGCAGATCCTAAACCCTGCTCTGAACAGAGGTCTGCATCCCTTCCTGGCTAAGCGCCCAGGAATCGATTCCGGGTTTATGATAGCTCAATTGACGGCGGCTTCCCTGGTCTCGGAAAACAAAGTTTTGGCTCATCCTGCCTCTGTTGATTCCATCCCTACATCCGCAAATCAGGAAGATCATGTATCCATGGGTTCTGTTTCTGCAAACAAGCTGCTGCAAGTGGTGGAAAACGTGGCAAACGTTCTGGCAATCGAACTGATGATATCATCCCAGGCTCTTGATGCACGGGGAGTTCCCAGTTCTCCCATTCTGGAACAAGTGAAATCCGAGTTTCGCAAACAAATACCCGCTCTGCAAGAAGATAGAATCCTTTATCCGGATATCCGTAATGCCATCGAGTTCATAGATTCCGGAAGGATATCTGATTTGCTCGAGGAAAACAAGCTAAAATTGCATTGACAAAAATACTTCACTTTCTGCTTAGGCTAAGTCCATGAAAAGCATGAAACTCATAATTCTTTGTCTGGTATTGCTCCTGATCGTTGCCTGCGGGATCGATAACACCATGTATAATGCCAAAAAATATTTCCGTGAGGCACAAGCCAGGCCCCTGACAGCTACTGGTCGTCCCAGTTCGCAGGCTGTGACCGATTATACCAAAACCATACAGAAATGTGGATACATTCTTACGGAAAGACCACGTAGTAAACAGGCTGACGATGCACTGTACCTTATGGCAAGAGCATTGTATTACAAAGGAAACAGCTCCTTCCAGGCCAAAGAGCAGTTCGAAAACCTGATCCGAATCTATCCCGACAGCCCCTCAATTCCTGAGTCCTACATTTACCTTGCTAAAGTGAACAGGGATATAAATCGCAATAAGGATGCCGAGAAAGTCCTGGAAGAATTCATCCGCAATCCCAGATTCAAAGATCATCATGCCAGGGCATTGCTGATTCTGGCTGATTTCGAGATCAAGGACAAAGATTTTTACCGGGCTCAGTATTGGCTCGAGAAAATCTTAAGCGATTATTCCCACACCAAAGAGCACAATGAAGCTTTCTTTCTCTTTGGTAAAAACTATTATGAGCAAAAGGATTATGAATCTTCATTAAGGGAATTTGAAAAGCTTTCCAACCTGCGCAGGATAAGCAAAGAACTGA
>JAQUHL010000191.1 GCA_028683635.1 Candidatus Cloacimonadota bacterium | reverse complement strand
GTCGGGGATGACTGTATATGTAGGATTGGGTGGGTGTTACATGGATCACGGGTAAGAGGCGGGGACGACAAAGGATGCATGGATGCTTGTTGAATGTCTGGATCCCCGATCGGGGTCGGGGATGACTGTATATGTAGGATTGGGTGGGTGTTACATGGATTACGGGTAAGAGGCGGGGATGACGGGAGCTGTGGTTAAATGGTTAGTAGTTAAAGACCAATGAATAATGGGTTGTAGGGCGGAGCCCTACTCCTTTAGGGTGGTGGGCGGGTATAGATTCACAAAAATAAGCCTCACAACCAGCATGTTTGGAAGTAGTAATTCGATAAATCGGGATGTGCAACGGTCTTTTACAGACGGTCTGAAGAGCTTGCCACTAAACCACTTCATCCAAACAATCTGCGTTCCATAACAGACGGTCTGAAGACCGTGCTACTAATCCGCGTTCCATCACTCCTGTATCAGCAGCAGTTTCTTTGTCTCATTTAGCCCCATCCCCTCAAACCTGAGGAAATAGATTCCCGAGGGAAGCCGTTTTCCCTGGCTGTCCCTCAAATCCCAGGCGTATGTATCTTCGGTCAGAATCCGCTTAGCCATAAGTTGGCCCCGTGCGTTGTATATACTTGCCGTGCAGGATCCCCGGAGTTTTGTGTCGAAGCGGATCCTCAGGGTTTCAGAGCAGGGATTGGGATAGAGCTTGATCATGGTCTTGGCAGAGGGGAGGCACTCTTCTTCCAGCGAGACCCACAGGTAGGTCTGAACCACTCTGGATATGTTTTGCCAGGCGCTGTTCTGGTAGTATTGATATATAAACTCAGTTTCCTGCTCTCCACCGGGATAGGAAAATAGCAGGCGATCGGTATCCATCCAGAAACCGGTATATTGTTGGCCAAGGAGTTGGAGGAGTTTATCCTGCGCATCATAACTATAGAGGCAGCGCATGTAATTTTCATACTGGTCACCATCTTCATAGTTCAGGATAGTAACTGTATCCAGGTGGGAACCTGCTGTATAAGTATAAAGATAGCGCATATATGGCTGGGGAGGAGTGGAAGCATTATTGATGTCAAGCTGGATCATCCGGTCCTGGTCATCATAAGTGTAGTAATAGTAGTAAAGGGGTTCCAGATCGCCACCGTTACCAGAGTAGATGGCAGTGAAGATTACCAGATTCCCGTCGTAATCGTATAGAGTATACATAGTTGGCTGCCAGGCATCATTTATCCGGGAATAGTTGGTTCTATCCACTACCAGAGCACCGGAGTAATTGATATCCTCCCTGTAGACCGGCATCCAGTTATGGTTTAGGTAATACCAGGTGAAAATTTGCTGGTTCAAGCCGCAGAGGTCATAGCTATAGTCTATGCGCCTGTAATCCTGCCAGGTCCCTGAGTCATATTCCTGGTCATGGGTACTGATCAGGCGGTTCATGCCATCATACTCATGCAGAGTCCGGGTATTGTCTTGCCAGAATCCTTCCCAGCTATAGTATTTGATAACATCTGGCTGCCAGGTACGGTTTTGACCCGGCTGCAGGGGTAGCTCCACTCCTTCGGGACTTATAAGAAAGCCTCTGCTGATCTTTGTAAGGTTTGTGGCGGAAAGGCAGATCGCAACCAGTGTGAACCATCCTGTGAGGATCAAAGCATACCTTTTATTCATGTTAACACCTTCTTGTCAAAGAGCATACTTATAACAGAATCACTGCACTCCCGAAGGAGAAATCCTGTTACCGGAAAACCTTCATGCATAATATGAGCCAGAAAGCGGGGTAATTTTTTTTAAGCCTCTTTTGAACTATATTCTCATTTGGGAATAAAATTTGCATACAAATATGCGACATGGGAGGCTCTGATGAAAACTTCTTTGTTTATGCTGCTCATACTGTTATGTTTGGTGGCGCTGCCCCTATCTGGACAGGTGGCCATGAACATTACTCTGGAAGGTGACTACCAGCATGCGCTGGGTGCAATTTGTGATATCTTTGCCGAGGGAGATCTGGTTTTCCTCAGTGGAACGCAAAAGGCTTTGATGTGTCTTGATATCAGCAATCCATCCTCACCAGTCCAGCTTCATTATGCCAGGATTCCATCGGAATGGGGTTCCTATCAATGGACGCCGGATTTTGGCAAACTCTGGAAGAATGGGGACAATCTTTTCGTCTATCTGGGTGAAGGCTGTTTGGGTGTATTCAGTTATTCCCAGGATGAAGGGTTCGTGGCTCAGAGCAGCTTCCAGGATGCAAGCGGGATCTTTCCCGATGGATACATGCAGGGCTCCCGGTTCATCTGCAAAGGACCATCCAGTAGTGAACTCAAAATCTGGGATTTCAGCAATACTCAAGCCCCCCAACTGCTGGGAAGCTATCTATCCTCCATTTATATTACGTTTTTTACTGTGGCTGGAAACTATGTCTATTATAGCTGCCTGACCCACCCCTATCCCTATGTCCCTTGCATCAGGGTGTTGGATATCAGTAATCCCAGCCAGCCGGTTTTGATATCTGACAATCCCGGTTATATTGAGAATCTCATCTATCACAATGGCTATCTCTATGGTCTTACTGATCCTGTTCAACTTGGCGTCTATGATGCTACAAATCCATTAAACATAAGCTATGTGGGCGCGGTGAACTATCCGTGCTATCCAGAGGCGGTCAATACGGAAATGCGGGTATCAGATGGCTTTCTTTATATCCGGCATGATGAGTTCACGGTTGATGAATGGTGGGTTTACTATTCACAATATGTCTGTTACGACCTAAGCAATCCGGCTCTTCCGGTTCCAGGAGAGCCGATCGGAGGTTTCCTTTACGGCGGAGCATTTGATGTTGATAACAACCGCTTGCTGGTAACGGATTACTTTAATAATCTCAGGATCCTTGCCTCTGACAACAGCAACCTGATAAGCGAAATTGGCAGCTTCTCCGGCAGCACTATCAATGAAATACAGGAAGTGGACGGATATCTCTATCTCTCCAATGGCCACATAGTTGACCTGGACGATCCCACCCGGCAGATATCTCCAATCCGCTATGGTAAATATCTGGCATCGGATGGCAACTATCTTTATACGCATGATAGCATTACCCTTGCGAAATGGGACCTAAGCGAACCTGAACTCCCCCAGTCCGTCGCCACATATCTGATTGGTTCTGCGGAACATCCCATTGACAATCCCTTAAGCATTGTTCAAGATCATATCTATTATGGCGCTCATATAGTAAATACGTCCCTGGAACCCTCCACTTCTGTCTCCGCTCCTCAACTGGCAGGTACCTCCCGGTTCGTTTGCAACTATCCCTATGCCTATGGTGCACATATCGAGGGGGTTAAGATCTTCGAAACAAGCGATCCCACCAATCCGCAACTGGTGAATACCTTTCCCATCCAGGGTGGGGTGAATGACCTTGCCATAAGTGGAAACCTGCTCTATGTGGCTGCGAAGTCATCTCCCGGGCTCAGGATTCTGAGTTTGAGCGATCCGGTAAACCCCTTGATCACCGGGTTAATGGCTACCCTCGAACCTCAAACCCGCATTGATCATCTCGGCTACAATGTTGTAACAACGGGAACTGGGGGCTTGAGAGTAATCGGGATCGGCGATCCGGTCAATCCAGTTTTGCGCGGACATCACTATCTTCCGGGCTTGAACTATCGAGACCTGGAACTGCATGGCTACAAGGCAGTCGTGAGCCATGGCTCGCATTTGGGGATCTATGATATCGAAGAAGCACTTGCCCTGCCCAATCCGGAAGAGCCGCTTCTTCCCTCACCGGAGATATCCATATCAGCTTTCCCCAATCCCTTTCGTAAGAGCAGCCAAATCTCTGTCCGGCTACCTGAGTCCTCAGAGCTTGGCTTGAAGGTCTATAACCTCAAAGGTCAACTTATAAGAGAACTATACTCTGGTTTCAAAACTGCCGGAGAACATCAGCTTTCCTGGGATGGCTGTGATAACCATGGCCAGAGACAGCCCTCCGGGATTTACTTCATTTGCCTCCAAAGCGCGAGAGAAAACAAAACCATCAAGATTTTGAGAATGAAATAATCCGGGATGTGCAACGGACTTTTGAAGTATTCAGTGAGGGTTTATAGTTCCAGTCGGCGATGGATCTGTGCCCACTCCAGGCATAAACATCTCCGAGAGACCAGGGAATTTTTTCTCTTGACAGAAAACGCCCCTTTCAAAATTTGGCTGGAATCACGGGTTTCCGGGTCCAGTAACTCAGCGGTAGAGTATCTGCCTTTTAAGCAGAGAGTCGCTGGTTCGAGTCCAGCCTGGATCACCAAGTTTTAGCGACCCCTTCGTCTATCGGTCAGGACTCAAGATTTTCATTCTTGCAAGAGGGGTTCGATTCCCCTAGGGGTCGCCACAGATATTGGGAAACCTGGAATAGTTCTGTGTGGAAAAT
>JAQUHL010000190.1 GCA_028683635.1 Candidatus Cloacimonadota bacterium | reverse complement strand
GATTCCCTTCAATCCGGTAGCAGACTCAGAATTTCGCTCTCCCACAGAAAGGGAGATTGGTGTGTTTCATATGAAACTGAATACATTAAAACAAGCTGTGACCATGCGACGAAGCGCTGGCAGTGATATTAGTGCTGCCTGTGGTCAATTGGTGACAAGGAGCAAGAAACATGGATCTGATTGAAAAAATCGCCAGAGAGCATTTTCCTTCCAGGCACCTATGCCGTTGTGGAGGTGGTCATAAGATCTGCCTCGAGTGCAATGAATGCAGAGTGGATCATCCGGATAGAACCTTTCAGCAAGATGCGGGAATTGCCTCCATCATCGATGCAACAGTCCTAAAAGCCGATGCCATAGAAGAAATGGTCAAAGATTTATGCTCAACTGCCCTAAGGCATCAGTGTGCTTCTGTTTGCGTCAATTCTCACTATATTCCTCTGGTGAGAGAGTGTCTGGGTGAACGGGTAAAGAGTTGCACTGTCATCAATTTTCCTTTGGGTGCCAATGAGTTTGATTCCATCTTTGCAGAAGCCAGGGCTGCTGTAGAATTGGGTATCGATGAACTCGATATGGTTCAAAACCTACCAGCAATGCTGAATGGAGAACTGGATAAAACCTGGCAGAGCTTATCTCCCGTGGCATTGTTGTGCATCGAAAGAGGAGTGCTGCTCAAAGTAATCCTGGAAACCTGCTATCTGACTCCCGAGCAAATCATCCTTTCCTGCCTCTATGCAAAGAAAGCTGGAGCCCTATATGTCAAGACCTCCACAGGTTTTGGAAGTGCCGGAGCTACAGAAGAACACATCGCTTTGATGAGAAAGACTGTCGGTCCCAAGCTGGGTGTAAAAGCATCAGGTGGGATTAGGACTAAGGTACAAGCCCAAGAAATGGTCGCTGCAGGTGCAAATCGGATCGGAGCAAGCAGCGTGCAGGCTTTGTTATAATCCATGAAAGTAATAATTGCCGGATTCAATCTCGATAAGACCCTGATAGATAAGTATGTTCCCTGTGCGCAATCAACTCCGGAATCCATTTCTGCAGCCTATGCACGCATTAGCAGAAGTTCAAAATCCGTGAATGAGTTACGAACTGATTCGCTGAAAGAAATCGAAAAATCTCGGGCCTCAAACCAGACAATTATCTTCGAAATGGGGCATGCTTCAGTGGCCGAGCATGCAGTCTTCAATGTCGATATAATCGGCATTTCGAGATATCTGACCGAGTTTATTGAGCGTTCACGCCTTGCCTCCTTCACTGAGAAATCCCAGCGATATGTTACTTTTGAGGACGATTTTGTGATTCCCGAGGACCTTGATTCATCCATAAAAGAAGAATATATAAAGCTAACCCAAACGCTCTTTAAGGAATATCAAAGCACGATTGTTACTTTGATGAACAACCTGAAAGCCAGAGAGCCAGAACTGAAGAAACGTGATCTGGAAACCAAGGCCAAAGAAGATGCCAGGTATATTCTGCCACTGAGTACCAAAACCCAACTGGGAATGACCATTAATGCCAGAAATTTGGAAAATCTCTTACAACGTCTGCATAACTTGCCCATCACTGAAGCTCAGGAATTGTACCGACAATTGTTCGACGCTGTATGTCATGTTGCTCCTTCACTGATCCGCTATACAGACGTGAAAAAAAACGCATATTCAGAATTTGATTCGTTAAAGCCTATCATCAAAGCAAGATCGGATGAATTGGTTACTTTGACTGCTGCAAACGGATCTGAGGTAGATATTCTGGCTGCCCTGCTCTATGAAAAAAACAGTATCACTTTTAGTGATGCTCTGGCAAGTATTGTGAGTCTCACTCCAGTAGAGAAAGCCAAGCTTTGGGATTCAATTTTCAGAGATCTGAAGTTCTGGCAGAAACTTCCCCGAGCCTTTGAGATGTGCGATCTGATCTTCGAAACAGTTATGAGTCAGTGCTGCTGGGCGCAATTTAAGAGGCACAGGATGTGCAGTATTTTCAAAACCAGTGAAGTTTGCGGTTCAGAAAACGTCATCCCCCCATCCGTCCAAGAGCTTGAAGTCCGGGACAAATGGCAGAATTTATTCACCGAAGTAAATCTCCTGATCCAGAAAATCAAGCAAAATCAACCGCTTCTCAGTAATTACTGCCTCACCAATTCTCATCCTGTGAGGGTTATGGTGAAGATAAACTTGAGGGAGTTATATCATTTTGTTAGGCTGCGATCCGATCAGCATGCCCAGTGGGAAATCAGAAAAATATCTGATCTCATGTCAAGCCTCACCCGGGCGAAGTATCCCATGGCTGCAAAGTTTCTGATGGGGAAGAGCAGTTACCAGAAGTTGGAGCAAAACCATTGACAGATTTTCCATCCCCATAGTTTTGCACGTAGGATGCGTCCCTGTAGCTCAGCTGGATAGAGTAGCGCCCTCCGAAGGCGAAGGTCAGGCGTTCGAATCGCCTCAGGGACGCCAATACATATTATGACGACTGAAGTAATCATTTCCCTCGAACAAGTCCAAATGTCCATTGGAGAAAGAATTCTCTTCACCCCCTTCAGCTTAGGTGTGCATGCTCTGGATAAGATCGGTCTGATTGGGATAAATGGCTGCGGTAAAACAACATTACTGCGCTTACTATCAAAACATATCGAACCTGATGGTGGTAACATCATATATCGTAATGATCTAAAGGTGGTATATCTGCCTCAGGAACCAATCTTTAATCCCGAAAGCACCATTGTTCAACATGTGCAAGCTAATTCTGATACTGAGCTACATCAGGCTGAAGCCATTATCGATAAACTTGGTTTGGATTTGCCAAACAAGCAGATGAAATATCTTTCAGGAGGCCAGAAGAGAAAGGCAGATCTTGCACGTGTATTAGTACAGGATGCTGATTTTATCATATTGGATGAGCCGACAAACCACTTGGATCTCGACACAATCGAGTGGTTGCAAAACACTCTATATGAGATGAAAAAGACTCTCATTTTTGTTACCCACGACCGCTATTTCCTCGATGCAGTGTGCAATAGGATCATTGAGATCGACAAGCAGAATCTGCATAGTTATACGGGATCATATTCAGATTTTGTAAAGGCTAAGCTATTTCGGGAAATGGACAATGCCAGGAAAGAAACCCGGCGCAAGGCTCAGCTAAAGAAGGAATTGGACTGGCTATCCAGAGGAGCTAAAGCTCGAACTTCCAAACCCAAGAACCATATTGACAGGGTGAAGGAACTCATCTCCAAATCCTATCTGATAGCCAATGCGGAACTTGATATTTCCTTCCAAACTGAACGTCTTGGAAAAACCATCCTTGAAATGCATAAAATATCAAAAAGCTACCCAGGACAAGACCTGTTTACGGAGTTCGATCACAATTTCCAGCCCCTGGAGCGCATTGGAA
The DNA here is from genome assembly GCA_028683635.1 of Candidatus Cloacimonadota bacterium. Classification (GTDB taxonomy): domain Bacteria; phylum Cloacimonadota; class Cloacimonadia; order Cloacimonadales; family Cloacimonadaceae; genus JAQUHL01. The sequence continues at coordinate 1,025 of JAQUHL010000190.1, read as the reverse complement.
TCATAGGGGCCAATGGTTGTGGCAAGACTACCATGCTGAAAATTATCCTGGGGGAGGACGAACCCAACAGCGGATATATAAAAGTGGGAGTCAATACTCATTTTGCTTATTACAAACAGGATGAGGATAGCTTCGATCCCAATCTGAGCGTTTATGACTATGTTGCCCAATATGCCGAAGTGATCAAAACCAAGGATGGCACCAAATTCACTGCAACAGAAATGTTGAACCGCTTCCTGTTCGATGGGAAAATGCAGCAGATGAAGCTATCTGCCTTATCTGGTGGGGAAAGAAAACGCTTGTACTTACTAAAATCCTTGATGTTTGGGGCAAATTTCATCATCCTCGATGAACCGACCAACGATCTTGATATCAGAACCCTGGAAATTTTGGAAGACTATCTCGACGCTTTCGATGGGTGCTTGATCGTAGTCTCGCACGACAGGTTCTTCCTTGACCGCACCATAGATTATCTCTTCTGCTTTGAACATAATAAGATCCGTAAGTTTTCCGGAAACTATTCAGACTACTTACTGGTAAAGCGATATCAGATAGAGGAAACAGAGGAGAAAGTGAAGCTCAAAGTTCTTCGGCCAAAAAGGGAAAAGACAGGACTAACCTTCAATGAAACCCGGGAGCTTGGAAAACTGGAACAGGATATTGATCTAATTGAAAAGAGGATAACTGGGTTGGAAGACAGGTTGGATCGGGAATCCCATCTTTTGAACCATGAGGATTATCACAACATCAGTACGGAGCTTGAAACATTGAATATCCAGCATACAAAACTTTTCGAACGCTGGGCTGATTTATCCGAGAAGGCCTGATCAAGTTTTCTCCAGTGCTTGCTCAAGCTCATCCATAACCCTTTTCAGTTCTGTTTCAACCTCGGCGAAATCTTCCTTGGATGATACCCAGATTGGATAACCATTTCGGATCCGGATTTTGGAGAATGGTTTTGGTACCCGGAATTTGTCCCAAGAATTGAATACCCAGTCTTTGTTTACTGTTGCTGCCACAGGTAT
>JAQUHL010000189.1 GCA_028683635.1 Candidatus Cloacimonadota bacterium | reverse complement strand
AGCATCATATATGTGTCCCAGATTTGCTGCTCATCCCATTCGGAATTACTACTGCGCAACCAGTATGAACCGGAAAAACGATCTTCTTCCTCTTCCTGCTTTACCTTGTGATACTCAATGGAATTCACGATACCAAGGGCTTCGGACACCTCAATATGATAGAACCTGCCTATCGAAGAATAACGCTCTTTCAGCCGTCCAATCCTTTGCATGATCTTGCCATAATCCTTATTGCCATACCTTTTGCCAAGGCTGGCTATGATTTTCTTCAAATCATCCTCAAACCGCTGGCAATAATAATCCTGCATCGCCCGTTCTTTACTTTTCATTCTTTGACTATGACAGTACAGCAGGAACTCATCATCGGTCCTGAAGCTCTGAGCTTCAACAAGATTGGATTTATCCTTGTGAACTATCTTCATCGCTGCCGGGTCTATTTCCGGATGTGCCAAAGGCTTAGTCCTGGAAACACATAAGTAGTGGTAACCCTTGTCCCTGAGATAGGCCAAATTCTCTTGGGTCGATATCCCGGCATCCATGACTACCGTAGGCTTACGTCCAGGTTCCAGATTGGCAGAAAGACTGTCTATCATTTCTCGCAACGTGTGAGGCTCACTAATTGAGCCCTCCAGAATCCTGGTCTTTTTACAGAAACCAAGCTCATCCACCACCATCCCCAAAGTTAGCAGACGACAATCGGTACGCTTCTCTTTGGAACGACCATACTTCGCTTTAGGGATTGCTTTTGCACCGCCTTCCAGAAAGGTGTTGGTCAGATCATACAGGCACAGGCTCTCCTGTAAATTGAAAATATTGCGCTCCTTGGCACAAAGATGTGATTCTATCTGATCTTTATGTTTGTAAATGAGATCACTGATCCGGTATAGTGAGTTGTGCCCAAGCTTACTAAGATCTTCTTCTAAAAGCTCCTCAATGGCACTCAGTTTCTGAGCCCATAACCTGGTCGCATTCTCACTACCTGGATCTACCAGCTTGCCTATTATGGACAAACTCATCAGCTTCCTCTGACGTTCTCCTATCCCAAGCTTCCGGAACAAGCCATCTAAACCAAGACGCTGGTACATGGTATGTCCCAGATACTCAGGCCCCAAAGACCGATCGTTGAAGACCTGCAAACTGCTCTTATAAACCAGATCATCAGCTTCTCCTGAACCTTCCTGACTGCCCTTGGTTTGACCGAACTCCGGGTGCCGGATCAGAATCATATTACAGTAATGCTTGGCTAATGCCTCCACGGTTTCATCGACAAATAATACTTGCTCGTTGTGGAGCATGGCTTCCATTGTATCTGCAAGTAACTTCCACTGTGGCTCAGGTAAAGGGATATCCCTCACGGTCAGCAAAGTCTGGTGCCTAGGCCCGGCACTGCTACGATAGCCTCGTACAAAGCGGTATTCGGTATATGACTTACCGGTACCTTTGTAGGTTTTGACAACTTTCTTAACAAACATGGAACCACTATATATGCAGAGGTTAAGCTGTCAAGACAAATCTTGCTTTTGTGGGGGACAACAATTGCCGTCCCAAGGTATTACTTGACACCGATACACATAGAAGTCAAATAATCTATGTTGCTATATGGCTGCTATTGGATGCATTATGTATTTCGAACCATCGGAGTGCTCATCATTCATGTCTCTCAACTCTGGTGAAAAATCCCTGTTTCTGAGACAGGAGTGGTAAAGTTGGGCTAAGGCAAACATCATCTTCAGGAAGAGGAAATACCAGTTGAAGACGCTTTGATCCCGGTTTATCCTTAAGCGGGAATAGAGCGTGGTATAGATCTTGAAATCGTTTTTGTAGTTCTCGGAAAGGCCGAGTAGCCTGAGATTTTTGTTGATGCTCCCGAACTTGCGGTTTTCCTCTCCGTTTTTGCGATTGGGACGGCGGCGAATGATCACCCGGTTCAGGTAGCGGTTGTAGTATATAACCGAATCGTCCGCCTTGCCTGTGTAGCCGTTGATCATGTGTTTGAACAGAACTTTCATGTTTACTCCTATCATGATTTGGATTTGGGTGAGTAGATTCAGGATCATGGGAACCTCCGTTTGCTTAGTGGTTAGTAGTTAGTGGTTATATCGTGTTTAGTTTGAAATGGCATAATCCATGCCCAGCCCACCACCCAATATTGTATGGGGCTCCGCCCCATGCCCCGTTTGATTATGTCATTTCAAAGTAGAAACTGTATTAGTGGTGAGTGGTTAGTGGTGAGGAGTGGCTCTTCTTTTTATTATTCACTACTCACTCCCTCTCACTTTTCACTTTGTGCGGGCTTGCCTCTACAAGTATATACACGACATTTTGGGCTCTGGAACAAAAAATCTTTAATCAAAAAAAGTCCAGGGCAACTAAAAGCCTGATAATCGAATGTTTTACGATGATCAAGTTTTTTTCGAATGAAAATAATCGGATCAGCCTGCGCAAATGTCGTCCATAGAGAATATGAGGGCTACAATCCAAAACCATCGGATAATAAAATTGCCCCAAGGAGAAACTATGCAACTCACAAATCAGCAATCCGCCCCCCTCCTGTCCCTTCCCGCTCCCGCAACTGCGGATCTGCCGGCCCAAGCCCGGGACAACATCAATCACGCTATTGCGGAAAACACCGGGATATCCTTCGGAACCAGCATTCGCCAGCCCGATCAGTTGCGCAGCATCAGCCTGAAAGATCTGCTTACCAGCATCAGCAACGGCACCTATGCCGCCCAGGTTCAGAAGGTGCGCCAGGCGACCGATCCCGAACTTCAGAAAAGGCTCAAATGCGCCCTTCCCTGGGTCTCGATGGCGAAATTCAACTCCCGTCGTTCTCTGGCGGAAATCAGCTCTGTAAACGGCTTGATTCTCGATTTTGACCACGTGTCGGATATCGAGCGGATGAAGGATTCTATCACAACTCTGCCCTTTGTCTGGTGCGCCTTTCAATCCGTGCGGGACGGAGTCAAACTCGTTGTCCCCTTTGCCAAACCGCTTACTGAGCTCAGGAGATTCAGGGCGATCTTCGATTATATCTCCTTCCTCTGCCGGGAAGAACTCGGCGTTTCGCCTGATGCCAGCGCTTCCGATGCCAGCCGGGCGCACTTCGTGAGCTATGATCCCGAGCCCGCCTTCAACCCTCGCTATCTGCCTTTCGATCCTGAACAGCTTGCTCCGGTGATCGATGGCTTTGCCCATCAGGAAATAGTGGCGCAGACCCCTTGCTGTGACGCCCGGGAATTTGGTGAGCTGGACGAACGCAAACTGCTCTCCGCCGTGCAGTATCTCGCCACACGGAAGTTCTCCTATCGGGATTTCATCCGCATCGGTATCGCCCTGCACAGCACTTTGGGAGAGAAGGGACTGAGCTATTGGGAAATCTTCGGCACAAACCCGAACTACCAGGATGATCGAAAGTATCTGCTGGAAAAATGGAAGAGCTTCGCCTCCTGCGATCTCTCTATCGGAACGCTGTTCTTCATTGCCAAAAACGAAGGCTGGACTGGCTACAGAAATCAAAATTCATCAGTCATTCCCGGCTCGATCGGGAATCCAGAGAAATCGGCAACCCGGAACCAACCCGTCATTCCCGGCCCGATCGGGAATCCAGAACCCAACCCCAAATACCGCACTTTCATGAAGAATGACGAACTCGTCGGCCTCTTCGGCAAGCAGGGAAACATCCCGCTCGATACCGGCATCCTTCCGCCCGTCCTGCAGGATTACCTTGCCCAGTGCGACACGATCACGGACGCCTGTTCCGGAGCCAAGCTCTCCGCTGTGCTTCCAGTTATCGTCTGCAACATCGGCAACCGGGTCTATATGATGAACAATTCCTCCAGGCTTTACTGCAACGTCTGGTCGATGATTATCGGGCCTTCCAGCATCTCCAGAAAGACCACCGTCATCCGCCTTGCCAAAAACCTGATCGATCCCTGGGAGGAATCGCTAACTGAACTCGAGATCGAGGAATACCTCAAAAGCACCCTGCTGATGACGGATGTCACCATGGCAAAGTTCCTGCAGATGCTCTCGCTCAATCCCAACCGCCTCTTCATGCAGAGCGAGGTCAGCGCCTGGCTCAAGACCATGAACCGCAACTGGAATTCCGGTATGAAGCAAGCCCTCACCGATCTCTACGACGGTGTGGACAAGGATATCGTCAATATGGACCGCTGTGAACGCATCCGCAAACCCGCTTTCAGCATCGTGGCTGGCACCACCGAAGGCTGGTTCATGGACGAACTCAAGAGCAATGCCGATCAGCAGAGCGGATTCCTCCAACGCTTCATCTATTGCTTCATCCGGGAAGTTGACCTTCAGAACATCGACCTCAGCTACCGCGAAGCCTCGGACAACGGAAAGGCGCTGCGTAACTATGACAAAATGCTCTCTGCTTTCCGCTCTATCCCCGGGACATATAAGCTCTCGATG
>JAQUHL010000188.1 GCA_028683635.1 Candidatus Cloacimonadota bacterium | reverse complement strand
TGCCCAAAAGCTGATGTATCCTCATCACAGTCCTTATCACATCTATAAACTGTAGTTACGTTGGAGCACTTTTATAGGGGACGTTTTTTTTGGCAAGAAAAATCTTTTAAAAAGATGTGTCCAACCCTGCGTGAATCATGCCTAAGCCTATATCCATGAAGCGGTTATCACGATATCCAAGGCCATATTCCAGACCCAAAATACCGATTTTTGTTCCGATCCTGATTCCGAAACCAATGCCATAATTATCGGATTTTAGCTTATTTGCGTTAATCTCGTATGCACCTTGATCATAAAAGAGATAGATTCTTGATTCGGGACTGAGGCGATAGCGGAATTCGCTGTTTAACCATCCCAGGCGCCGGCTGCTGAATTCTCCCTCAAAGTAACCTCTGAGAGAATTGTAACCACCCATCCGGAACTTTTCATAATCAAGTGCATTGGGATCATCAAGGTTTTTCAGGTGGGTTCCCAGGGCCAGGGTGATGCGCTGGTTGATCCTGAAATAGTGGGTATTATCAAATTCAAGGGCATTTTTAGTCTTTGTTACCTGTTCGCCGCTGGAGAATATTTGCCGGTAGCGGAGTTCGGCCTGGTTGCCTTTGCTGGGGTTGTAGTAATGGTCTGTGCGTGAATAGTTCAGGAAGGCGCCGATGCTTCGGGAGGAGCTTTTGGTGATCTCGGAGTATACTCTTCCAGGCTGAATGTTTTCCATGGAGAGTTCAATGCCATAGCGCAGGGTTTGATAATAGAGATATATGTCGGCGCTGCTGCGCATCTTGATCCAGGTGCTGTCCTGGTTCGCCCGGTAGAAGTTAAAATCCCCTGCCAGAGGGAATTTGATGCTTCCCGATTCATGATAGGAAAGTTCGATTTCACCGGAGCCCGAGGGGAGTTCTTTCCACAAAAGCTGGATGGCGCGGTCCGTGCCCCAAAGATTGGTAAAGCGAAGGTTGACGTGGCCGTTTATCTCCTTTTTTCCGGAGGAGCTTTCCCGGTAGCCCAGAACTCCTTCGAGGAAGGTCATATTACCTTCCTCAATCTTGATCATAAGGCTGCGATCGTCATAGGGATAGACCTCGCACTGCCGGATATAGGATTTGCTGAGGATGTTTTGTTCGGCCCGTTCCAGGGCAGCAGGGGTGATAGTTTTCAGAAGTGAAAGCCCGGAAAGAGAAATCAAAGTGTTTTCCCGGGTAGTTTGGTTTCCTTCAAAGCGGTATTCCTCTATCACAAAGGGTTTTCCCTCCTGAATACGGATCAAGGCGTGCAATCCGGAATCCAGCACGAGGGAATCAAGCTCCACGCTGGCAAACAGATATCCACGTTCCAAATAGAGCTCAAGGATGTTATCCATCAGATTCGGAAGTTCTTTCAGGTTAAGCGATTTATCTTTTGGAAAGAGCAGAAGTTCACGCAGCTTATTTTCTGTGAAATACCTCAAACCCGAAAAGCGGATGGAAACAAGCTGGGGATCGATGAGTTCTTCAATCCTGAAGAGCAGGTCGAAGGAGTTTTCGTCCTGGGGGATTACTTCCGGAAAGGGAATCCGCAGATAGTAATGGCCTGCTTTTCCAAGTTTGATCTGGAACTGATCGATGGCGATCTGGATCAGGTCTGGATCAAAGACCTGGCCGGAACTCAAGCCACTGCTCTCGAGCAGACTTTCTTCATCGATGCGGAAATTGGCTTCGAGCCGGATGCTGTTTATCTTGGGAAGAGTATCTGTGCTGACTCCAAGCAGTTCTGAACCTTGCATCCCAAGAGCAAACAGGAAAAGGATGGGTAGGAATAACTGAGCCCTGTATTTCAAGTAGTAGGATACAGGAGTCTGGATAAATCTTTGCATTGTGCAAGTCTTGGTGCCTGGTGCAAAGCAAGCATCTTCCTAATCCCGGTCTGCTTTCAGCACTGCCAGGAAGGCTTCCTGGGGAACGGTGACAGAGCCGATTTCCTTCATCTTTTTTTTGCCTTCCTTCTGTTTATCGAGGAGTTTGCGTTTACGGGAGACATCGCCACCATAGCATTTGGCAAGCACGTCCTTGCGCATGGCATTGACAGTGCTACGGGCAATAATCTTGCCTCCAATACAGGCTTGCAGAGCAATTTTGAAGAGGTGCTTGGGGATCACTTCGGAGAGGGTTTCGGTAACGCTCTTACCCCAGTTATAGGCCTTGTCGTGATGACAGATGAAGGACATAGCATCGACTTTCTCGCCATTGATCAGAATATCGACTTTCACCACATTGGAAAGGCGGTATTCCTTGAAATGATAATCCAGGGAAGCATAACCACGGCTGACGGTTTTGAGCTTGTCATAAAAATCGAAGATGATCTCGATCAAAGGGAGTTCATAGTGCAGGGAGACCCTTTTTTCATCGATGTATTGGATGTTTTTCTGGATGCCCCGGCGTTCCTGGGCAAGCTTCATGATGTTGCCTATATAATCTGTGGGAACGATGATTTCGGTATCCATAATCGGCTCGAAGATGTTATCAATGACGGTGGGATCGGGGAAATCCACGGGATTATAGACGATGATATCATTGCCATTTTTGAGCTTGATATTGAAGCGGACACTGGGAGTCGTGGCGATAATCGGGATGTTGTATTCCCGCAGCATGCGTTCTTTAACGATTTCCAGATGCAGCATGCCCAGAAATCCGCAACGGAAACCATATCCCAGAGCTGCAGAGCTTTCCTTTTCATAGATCAGAGAGGCATCATTGAGCTTGAGCTTGGCAATAGCCACCACAAGATCTTCATAATCTTCACCATTGATGGGGAAGATCCCACTATAGACCATGGGTTTGGGTTCCATGAAGCCGGGAAGTGCTTGTAAGCAGCCATTCCTGGCAGATGTAACGGTATCACCAACTCTGGCATCTGCCACTTCCTTGATATTGGCGATGATGTATCCCGCCTCACCAACCTTGAGCTCTTGCTGGGGCTGAAACTTGAGCCCCAGGTAGCCGATATCCTCAATGTCATATTCCCTGCCATTTGAACAGAGCCTGATCCTCTGGCCTTTGGAAAGCCTGCCTTCAAACATGCGTACAAGGATTACCACGCCCCTGTACATATCGAAATAGGAATCAAAGATCAGGGCTTTGGGCTGGGATTCGAGGTCCCCTTTGGGTGGAGGAAGTTGCTCGATCACGGCATCCAGTAGCTCGACGATACCTGTTCCCGCTTTGGCACTGACCTTGATGATCTCTTCCGGGTTGCAGCCAATGATATCCGTCATATCATGTTCCGTGCCTTCGACATCTGCCTTGGGGAGGTCAATTTTATTGATCACGGGCAATATCTCCAGGTTGTTATCCAAAGCCAGGTAGAGGTTGCTCATGGTCTGGGCTTCGATTCCCTGGGAAGCATCCACCAGGAGGATTGCGCCTTCACAGGAGGCCAGAGCACGTGAAACCTCATAGGAAAAATCCACATGACCGGGGGTATCTATCAGGTTCAGGATATAATCTTCGCCCTGGTAGTTGTGGATCATGCGGATGGCCTGGGATTTGATGGTGATGCCTTTTTCACGCTCCAGATCCATATCATCCAGAACCTGGGCAATGGCGGAATTTTTGTCTATCACATGCGTGGCTTCCAGAAAGCGGTCGGCAAGGGTAGATTTACCATGATCTATATGTGCAATTATACAGAAATTGCGAATTTTATCCTGTTTCATGTGGGTTTCCTCTCATCGGGGGACGTTTTTTGACATCCGAACCTTTTGTCAAGAGTGAAGTTATCCAAAAGAACAGGGGATGAGGCCCGGTGCCGGGTAATTCCCTGCTGATTTTAAGGGCAATCAAGAACTGGAGTATCAAGACAATTGACAAAATATCCACACTCCAGCACAAGGTTATGCAAGCAGGTCGTCACCTTTGGAAACTGAGTTGCTGGATCAAAGATTACAAGAGGTGTAGTATCAAATTCACACTTGAAGCAAAGAGCAGGAATGCCAGGGCAGGCGAAATTGAAACCGTTCATGGCAAAATAAAGACGCCGGTGTTTATGCCGGTGGGAACAGTGGGTACCGTCAAGGCAATGAGTCCCCACGAGCTTGAGGAAGGCAATGCCCAGATCATTTTGGGTAATACCTATCACCTGTATCTACGTCCTGGTCATGAACTTGTCCGCAATGCCGGGGGACTGCACAACTTCATCTCCTGGCAAAGACCGATGCTCACGGATAGCGGAGGATTCCAGGTGATGAGTCTGGCCGCACTAAGGAAGATAACCAAAGAGGGAGTGAAGTTCCAATCCCACATCGATGGCTCACGGCACCTTTTCACACCCGAAAAAGTGATCGAAATCCAGCAGGCCTTGGGAGCAGATATCATTATGTCCTTTGATGAATGCCCGCCCTATCCCAGTACCAGAGATTATGTAGAACGCTCCTTAAAGCTTACCCTGCACTGGGCAGAACG
>JAQUHL010000187.1 GCA_028683635.1 Candidatus Cloacimonadota bacterium | reverse complement strand
CTTGACATCCAGAATATCGGGAAAAAAGGAATTGAACCAAAAATCGTGATTACCGGAGATATAGACAATCTCGCACTGGGCTTCCCGGATCTCAGCCAAAATCTTGAGTAGGGGAAAGTGCTGCTGGATAATTGTGTATTTCCAATCGAACCACAGATCGAATATATCGCCATTGAGAATCAACAGATCATATTGCCCAATTACGGATTTCATAAACTTCAGGATCAAATCGTTGTTAAGGAAATCATCCCGAGTTTGGGGAGCGAACTTGAAATGCATATCCGAGACAATGAGAGTCTTCATTATTTTCTTTGGATCAGATAATAGATGATATTAGTGCCGAAGCTGAGAGCTGTCTCTCGGATTTCAGGAGGATCCTTGTGGGTTTCGGGATCTGCCCAACCATCGCTGATATTGGTCTCGTAAGTATATAGGAGCATCAATCTACCTGCATCATCAAAAATGCCAAAAACCTGAGGAGCTCTTGCATCGTGTTCGTGTATCTTGGGCAGGCCACTGCTGAAATCAAAAAAACAGCTAAACAGGGGAAACGATGCATCCAGTTCGAGCAAATCATACTCCGGAAAGATTCTTTTTATTTCCCTGCGGAAAGCTTCATCCATGCCATAATCATCATCTGCATAAAGAAATCCCCCCCTCAAAAGCCAGTTTCTCAGGTTTTCAGTTTCCCGATCGCTGAACCTGATATTGCCATGCCCGGTGAGGTAAACAAAAGGATAGTCAAAAAGTTTTGCTTCGGAGGCTTTTACGGTTCCCTGATCAATTGGAAAGTTCGTATTTAGAACCGAGTTTACGTGTTTTGCCAGGTTGGGAAGCACTTCGGGATCGTTATACCAATCGCCTCCTCCATCATACTGCAGACGGGCAAAACCGATCTGGTTTATGCTTCCCGTAACTGCAAGACCCAGACTCCAGCCCAAAATCATGACAAGGATAATGACTACTCTATTTATTTGGTATCGCATCAGTTCTTGACGATCAGTTCAATACAGTGAAAATCCTGATCCACTACTGAATATAAACATCGGTCATGTGAATCATAAGCAGAAAGAAACTGAATCTTATTTTTAAAAGTAAGTTTCGAATAATCTTCCCCAAATCCCGGATTCAAGACGTATAGACCCCTCTCATCTGCTACCACGATGACAGATCCTTCAAGGCTGGGGTCGTCATGATTATTCAGTTCAATGCTGTTATGAATTCCTCTTTGCAGGGGGGGATGAGCCAAAGTTTTCTCCCAGTTTTTGGATCCAGAAGCTTTGAAAGATACTATTCGATTATCTTCCAGGATCACGATCAGAGATTGCTCAACAGCTCTCAAATCAAGTATTTCACAATTAAAAGCGGTTTTCCAAAGAACTTCCCGGGTTTTCTTCTTATATGCCACCAGGGTCTTTCCAGAGGCAAGATACAGATTATCCAGGCTGAAGGCTGGTGTGCAGGTAACCCGATAGGGCATGTCAACTGTCCAACGCAGTTTCAGTTGTACATCCTGTGCCGGTGAGACAACCACCCTTTCGATGTTTCGCAGGAGGTTGGAAGTTTCCTGGTTCAAAAACTCCGGAATAATCTCCAGTGTAGCCGTCCTTTTTGAAATGAACAGACTGCGCAGCTTCCTGGAATAGCGGTCAATTGCCCGGTTGCCGAAAATCATGTAAAAAATTGAAAGCAGCGTCATGAGCAGCAAAACAATTGTGCTGATTACCAGACGGGAGGATCGTCTCTGCCTGGGCAATACCATTCTTTCCTTGGCTTTGAGGCAAAGCCAGAGGGGGTTATGCTCCTGTTTGTAAGTCTCAAACACTGTATCCACGATTTGGGGATCCGCTCCTGAAGGAAAAGATACCGTAGCCTGAGCAGCAGGTAAAACTATCAACCTCTCAATCTCGGAGATAAAGATTCTGTTGATCCTGATCTTGATATCCTTTTCACTCAAACCCAGAAGAGCAAGATCCTCAAGGGTGTTGACGTGATGGTTCTTCCAGGGTTTACCCACAGGAGTGACCTTTTTCCTGTCTGCCAGTGCACATACTAACCTGCCGAATTGGACAAAAAACAGTTCATGATCAAAGAGCACACCGAAAAACAAGGATATCCCCTTTTCATCAAGTTCGGTTTTTCGAAAGCGGGCGTGTAACTTCCAGTGAAAATCAGCAAAAAAGCTTTTGAGCCAAGCCTCGATATTGATTTTACTAATGGAGGAGACATCCGAATTGAGGATTTCCAGCTTGATTTCCGTCTGAATTTCCTCCAGGACATGATCTTGTTCTGTGTGGTATGTACACAGGAACCAGGCAAAGCGTCCGTCCTTGGATGCTGAATACTCACACATGCTCAGCGGGAAACTGGCAAGATGGTTTTGTAAGGATATCATTTTAACTCCACCATTTGATAAAACTGCGATAGAAAACTCTGAGCAGAGTAGGAAAATCCATCAGCATATTTGTGTAAGCAGCATTTGCCAGTGGACACCAGCATTCTTTTTTGTGTATTGATCTGCGCTCCAGCTCAGCCTCCGCAGAATACCAGATTGCTTTGAAATTATAGTCCACTTTTCGCAAACGTCCCAGAGTCTTGGCTTTGATACAGCAAGACCAGATATCTCCATCCGGAGAAATCTGAGCTGAGGAAACGGCAGCATAACAGGGAATCACCTGGGTTTGGTCTCGCAGGGTCTTTTTCACCAGATTATAATACTCAATCCTGAAAGCTTGAGTTATTTTGTTCATTCCCTTGAACTTATCATTTTTGATACGATGTATTAGATGATCTATGGCAGATTTATACTCTATCAATGAAGGAGATATATCAGCCCCGATAGTATCGAGTTCCACTCGTTCCTCAGCAAATTCGGTGATGTAGGAATCTGGTTTGAGGCGCATAAGTTGGTTTGAGATGGAAGGAAAGGTTTCGACGTTGAATTTGGAAACAACGGTGTGAATGCCAACACTCAGATTATTCAGTTTCAGGGCTTTGAGCTTGTTAAAGGTGGATATCGCTTTTTTGGAATTTCCTGGCACATTACGTATCTGATCATGCTGTTCTTCAATTCCGTCGATTGAGATATTGATAATGAGTTGCGCTTTAGGACAGGCTTTGGCGATTTCTTCTGTCTTCTCCACGATTGTTTTTACCAACAAGCCATTGGTGGGGATATTAATAATGCGGGGATGGCAAATCTTGTATGCCAAGCTCACGATCTGGACGATCTCCTGCCTCAGGAAAGGTTCTCCTCCACTAAAAGTGAACCAATACGGAGTTCTACCCAGGCTCTTGAATATCTTGCGATACTCATCCAGAGACAGGTTCTTGGCACTTTTCTTCCAAATGTTACAGGTGCTGCAACGTGAGTTACATGTATAGAGTAAGCTTACAGTATAGTTGATCGGCATAAGCTTGGGGAAGCCGAGATGTTTCATCAGCCAATATCCCATTGACCGGATTAGAAGAAAGATCATTGTTATCCTAAATTTTTGGTAGATTCGGAGATATCCCAGGCAAAGGGATTCTTTCCAAGTACATAAAAATCGATTGAACCAAGCATCCTGGCATAGGCCTCGATCAAGATCACAGCCAGGAGTTTTGGCAGTTGACCGGGCGAAGCTATCAGTTCTTCAATCACAACTTTTAGAAGCAGGGATGAATCCTGCGAAGCAACTTTATAATCAGCATTTTTCTTTAGCCAGAGGTGCCCGTTTTGGATGCGGCGTCTCTGTTTTAGATGATCTTTGAGCGTTTCGGGACCTTTGTTATAAATCAATGCCTGAGGGACGTATTTTAATCTTAGACCTTTGAGACGCATAAGAGCTTCAATGCTTGCTTCATCAACGGCACTCTGCTCTGGAATATGGCTCATGATTTTTCGAAAGGCAATCAGTTCCCCCAGTTTGGGTTGAATCATAGCCATCCTGTGATGCAGCCTCCACAAAAGATGAACTGCATATCCCATAAATGTAGCCTGGCTATTGACGGGCATCGGTCTGCCCCCGACAGCCCCAATTCTCCGGTCTTTGAAGGATAAAACGATCCTTTCAATGGCCTCATGATCGGGGATAGTGTCTCCACTTTCGATGATGAGAATCTCCGAGTTTGCCCGCTGTAGGAAAAGATTGATAGCCGAGGATTTCCCTTTGCGCTCTGCCTGTGAAATTAGCGTTATAATGGAATTTGCACGGGCATACTCGCTCACAATATCATCAGTTTTATCACTGCAAGCGGAAGAGACAACGATGATTTCTGCAATTTGTACGTCCTGAAGTTTCTGTTCAAGAAGAGCTTTCAGAAGCTTGCCGATATTGGCTTCTTCATTGTAACAGATCACCCCTATTGAACATACAAGCTGATTATTATTCATGGAACCAGGTTCAGGAGGGTCGGTATTTTCCCTGATCCTGTTTGTACTCCTGTTTGATCGCATCCAAAATCCCATTCACATAGCGTCCGGATGCCTCAGAACAGA
>JAQUHL010000186.1 GCA_028683635.1 Candidatus Cloacimonadota bacterium | reverse complement strand
GTATTGGCAAACCAGACCACTACCGTAAACTTCATCCTGGTGGGTGTGGATAATGAGGATGATACCCTTCCCGTCGTCGCCACTGCCCTGAATGGTAACTACCCCAATCCCTTCAATCCGGAGACCACCATCTCCTTTGCAGTGAAGGAAGCAGCAGCAGTGAAGCTGGATATCTACAACCTCAAAGGCCAGCTCATCCGCAGTCTCGTCCATGAAGACAAGGCTCCCGGACACTACAGAGTGGTCTGGAACGGAAAGGATAACCAGGGCTTCAGCGTCGGTAGCGGAGTCTATTTCTACCGCATGACCGCAGGTGCCTACAGCTCCACCAAAAAGATGCTGCTCATGGAGTAGTACAAGCTAAGTACATTGCCGCCTGAAAAGCGGTACAGATAATGCACAGCCCCGTATCTTGATGATGCGGGGCTGTTTTATGTAACACGGGATTCATCCCGTTAGTTATTGAAACACGGATGAACGGATTGAACGGATGTTGCGGATGTGCAACGGTCTTTAAATAGGGATGAGTAAGCTTATTTCTTCTTTAGAGATTCGTCGAAGGACTTTCCCAGTACCTGGCTTTTGAAAAGAGCCGTGGCACCCCTTAAGATCATACGGGGTTTGAGGGCATGGCTTGTAAAGCTATTTAACAACAGAGGAATGAGCTTGAGACCCTTGCCCAGATATATCTTCCGGTAGGCAAGTGGCAGGTATTTTTCCAGCTTGGAGGCACTCATCCCCAGGGGTTGGTATACACAATGGGTGGCATCGTAGAACTCCCAGTTTTTGTGTAACAGTCTATTTTCCGATTCTATCTTCCGGTAAAGCTCGGTCCCTGGAAAGGGAGTAAGCACCGAAATCAATACAAAACCGAAGGGAAATTTGCGGAAGAAGGAGATGTTTTGCTCGATGTACTTGGGTGTGTCATATTTATCGCCACTACCGATGATCATATACCAGTTGTGGGAGATTTTTATGTTATTCAGGATCTTGATGGCTTGGATAATCTGGTTTTCGTTGATCTTCTTGTGCATCCCTTCCAGAACTTCAGGAATCCCGCTTTCGATTCCGATGGCAAGAAGTTTGCATCCTGCAGCAGCCATCAGACCCATCAGACGGGGAGAATTACAGATTGTATCCACCCGGGACATGCAGTTCCAATCTATCCTGATCCTGCGCTTGATCAGCTGTTTGCAAAACTCTTCCACCCATGCGGTGTTGATCGTGAGGTTATCATCATGGAACCAGAATTGCCTGTAGCCCCAGCTTACGTAATCTTCAATATCCGAGATAACAGCTTCTACTGTGCGCTGGCGATACCTTCCCTGGTAGAAAGCCGATATCGAGCAAAAGGAACAATGGAAGGGACATCCCCGGCTGGTAACAATTTTGGGTGCAAAGGTCAAACCTGGGGCTACCAGATCACGGCTGATCCTTGGAAGATCATCAAGACTCTCCAGAAGAGCGATTTGCTCATCATTGTAATAGTGCCCATCCTTTTTGAAAACGATTCCTGGAAGACATGGATAGGGATCTCCTGTCGTAAGAGCTGTAAGCAAGGCAGGGAAAACCTCTTCTCCCTCTCCGCGGCATACGTAGTCCACGCCGCTTTCTTCAAATACTTCCTTATACAAAAAAGTGGCGTGATGACCACCGATAATAGTTTTCAGGGATGGATGCGAGGCTTTTACCATGCGGATAATATCTCTGGCGATATGGTAGGTGGCGGTTACGCAGGAAACCCCCAATACCTGGGGTTTATAATGCTCAATATGCTGTTGGATATCAGTGCTGTCTGCCACTACGACTATTACATCATGGCCTGCTCTTTGGGCTGCAGCTGCTACATACAGGACCCCTTGCAGAATCTGATTTCCTGGGCGTAAAGACTCCAGACCTCCCGTTCTGGCTTTGGGAGATACGAGCAGAACATTCATCAGAGCTTATAAGTGATGTGTGTTCTAACTGGGATTTTCAGCCAGGCGACGGGACAAGACGGCCAGAGAAGCAAACATATCCACATATTCAACAATGATACCGGCAGGAACCTGAATCTTTTGGGGAGTGAAATTCCAGATGGCCTTGATGCCGCTATGGATCATTATATCTGCCACAAATTGGGCTGATTCGGGAGGAACAGAAATGATTCCGATCCGGATATCCTGGCGTTTGGCCATGGCATGGAAATCCAACACCGAATACACAGGTATGCCATGAACAACCGTATCTATCAGGCGTGGTTCATTATCAAATCCTGCCACAATTGAGAGCCCCTTTTGCGCAAATTCCTGATAACCGAGGAGCGCTGAGCCAAGATGACCAACTCCTACCAGATAACACGGCGAGGTGTCGTTCCAGTTCAAACATTCTTCAATGGCTTTAATCAGTTCCAATATCCTGTATCCCTGTTTGGGAACATTTTCCTCACCTGTAAAAGCGAGGTCTTTGCGGACAAGGGTTTGATGAACATCTGCAAAGACGGATATTTTGGTGGCAGAGACTGCTTTCAAACCTGCCCGGCGGAGCTGGTTCAGCACCTCCAGATATTGAGGCAGACGTTTCAGGGTCGAGGTTGGAATCTTTGTCATGGTTTTACTCTATGGGGAAAAGATATAGTATGTGATTGAGGCGAAGAGTGGTGAGGATGGTGCCCACCACGGCAAAGAAGATGATCATCAGCTTGAAGTAATCTGAAGCCTTGAGCATACTTACCAGTTCCACGTCCCTGGATAAGTAAGCGCTTGCGGCATAGAACTCTTCCCCAATCAGGGTATAATCACAACTGGTTATGAAAAATGGCACCTGAGTGATGGCATCAGTACCCGCAATCTGGATAGCTCCGCTTTGGTTGCCTGTTTCAGTCATGATCAGTACTTCGGCATTGAAGAAACCCATATAAAAGATGGTTGCCACTCTTTCACGGATCGTAAGTCCGTTCACGCTGGCGGAGAAGGCAAATTGTGAATCCGATACAAAGAAGATATCATCCTGGTTGAAAGCATCAGGCCTGCCCACTTCACTGTAAGCATTACGAACCATCTCCTGAGCCAGGGAGACCACGAAATAATCTGCATGGGGAGAAATCAGCCTGGTATCATATTCGGCAGTTTTTTTGGCCACCTGGTTAAGGATCATCATCGAGGATATCGTGCAGACATCTCCCAAAGTGCCCCAGCCAGGTACAAACATAATCGGCCTGCCCATCTCGGTTGCCCTTCCCACAGCATTGTCGAGTTCTTCAAGCCCCGCTATCGGCCGGATATACATTCCCTTACCCCGCTTTACAAAGAAGAGGGTGAGAGCAATCACCACGGCAAAGAGTAAGGTTCCGATCAAGGTGGAGGTTTCCTTGGTATTGTACCAATTAGCCACGGGATAGAAGTATTCCTGGTCTTTCGCACCTTTAAAGGGCTCCGAGAAGCTGTGCAAGCCCTTGCCATCGGTTACTATCATTTGATAGGAAACGCTTCTGGAGTTTGCATCCTTGGCTCTCATCAAGGTCTTCAGCCATTTCTTGTCACTCTTTTGGGTCTTTGCTTTTTTGTAAGCAGGATTGCCCTCGATGGAAGCCAATTGGGCAGAAAGCATATCCAGTTCCTGAGCAATGGAGTCCGATGCAGGAGAGCTTTTGAGCTGTGCTTCCAGAGAGGCTTTTTTGCTGTGCATTTCTTTGATCGACGCTTCGAATTCGTCCCTGAATAAAGAAGCTTGAAAGGGTACACCGGTTTCTGAATCAACGGAGACTATGATGGAAGGATCGAGGAGAAGCTGTTTGGTCTTCGGATCTATTCCATAAACGAGCATGAACATGTCGGTTTCATAGGAGACAAGGTGATCATAAGCACGGTTTATGGCATTAATGCGGTTCCCGGGATAGTGCTGATCATCCAGCTTGGTTTTGGTGGCAATATCATAGTATAAAGTGGAAAGATTCTGTCCCTTAAGATACACGTCTAAAGCATCAAAACGATGGTTTTTGGCATCGTAGATGATTTTCTGCGTGATCGGTTCATACTTGGTATAACCTTTTTTACCAAGGACGATGGGAGTAATCCTCAGATCGAACTCATTATCCTTAAGGTGCTTTTCCGGTAGGCTGAAGATGATGCTTTTGTCTATGTAATATTCTGTCACACTGGCGATTTTCCCATTGGTTGGAGAACTGATATCGATCTCGAGGCGATCCAGTTTATAGAGATCATTCTCGGAGACTTCATAGTTTAGCTGGATCTTTTTATGGCTGTCATCGGAATAGTTGGCGAGTACCACGAAGGCTATGGGATTGGAAATGGATACGAGGTTGTAATCTCCCTTGTCATTGGCGTTGTCCTGAACGGTGAAGGCAGGGATCGTGGGCAGATCCGCAGTCGTGTTTATTTTCAGCTTTTTGGATAGCCCATAAGCGCTTAATCCTTTACCATCAGTAACCCCGCAGACAATCTGATAGTTAGCCAGATCTTCCAAAGACAGTCCGGCCAAGTCC
>JAQUHL010000185.1:3013-4492 GCA_028683635.1 Candidatus Cloacimonadota bacterium | reverse complement strand
TAATCCTGTAGATCCTGGTAGTAATTGTCGGATTGGGAGGCCAGAACTCCTGCATATGCACTGGCGTATTCCTGATAGTTTTTTTCGATCAGATCCATTTCTCTTCCGGTCAGAATATAACCCGTTATGGATAATACCTCGACTGCCAGATGGGTTCCACCCCGATTGTTGTAGCCGAGAAGTAGCTCACCTGAGCCGGGAAGAATTGCCGATGCACCGATATAGGCAATCCTGGGTAAGGCAAGCAGAGCACTGCTGCCGAGAACCAATATCAGACAAAGGAATAAATATTTCATTGGGAATCAGAACCTGTAAGAAAGGTTGAGGGTTGGTGTGAGTTGATCATCACGGATGGATGTATAATAATGGAATTTCACATTGTCCTGGGTGATCACATAGCGGTTCCATTTTTTTGCCAGTCTCAGGGCATCGAGCGTACTGGCAATATGATTGATCACCAGGCCAAAGCTCAGAGTCCGGGCCGCCGAATAGCTATCCTCCGCTTCCTGCCTCATCTTGATGTATTTCTGGCGCATGGGAGAAGCAGAAGGCGAGCTGGGAGAAACCGGGTTCTGCAGGTAGGTTACATCTCCGGAGACAAGATATTGCTGGTAGTTATCGATGGTATGATTGCTGAGCCAAACACTCTCGTGGGCAAAATCCGGATCAGTATTGCTCATCACCCAGACGCTGGGATAGTTACCATAGGGGTTGCCATAAACTCCAAGGGAATCAGAAAGCATGAAATCACCATCGGAATCGGCAGCAAAGGTGTGATACCAATCCGTCCAACCAAAAATGTATTTATTGTATTTGCCGATATCTTCATAGAAATGCTGGGTATTGGTAGGATCGAGCCGGAAGTATTGGGGATTGTAAATATCCCATTGGTTGACGCCCATCAGAACCTGCTCGACATCGCTCTGGAACTGACGATTGTATCTGCTGCCCTGATAGATAACGTCGCCATCGGAATTTTTGATCACCACGATGTCCTTTGTGGCGTAGTCCTCATAATCCTTTGTAGATTTGTTACCTTGAGCACTATAATAGATAATCCCACCCAAAAGAGCAATCTCGATCACGGGGAAGATATAGGTCGTGATCGATGTTTTATCTGCATAATATTGGCCTGCACCGGGAAATATCATTGAATATAACATCGCCTTGTGAGCAGACTTTTTGGTGCGTCCGGAATTAACAAGCTCTTGGGAAAAATCGTCGATCTCCTGCGCAAGAAGGGAGAAGATCATTATCATCAATATTGAGATCAAACATGTCTTTTTCATATAAGCTTCCTGTTTATTTCTGAATTGCAAACCTCAGGCGTTTGCTTTTGCCCTTCGCTTCTACAACGGCAATATAGACACCTGAATTGAGTTTGAATGAGTTCATCTGTAAATCTCGGCTTGAAAGCCCGCTATCTGGGAAAGACTCACTGTGTACCAAAGCCCCAGAGATGCTATAGATATTTACTTT
>JAQUHL010000185.1:0-3003 GCA_028683635.1 Candidatus Cloacimonadota bacterium | reverse complement strand
ATCGCCTCTGCTATTTTCCAGCCTTATACGAAAGTGGCCGCTCTTGATGGGATTGGGGTAGATATATGCTGTGAAGTTCTCATCTATCGGGTCGGGATCAGTCAAGGGAGCTATAACCGTGCCTGTTCCGGCATTTCGGAAACCCTGATAGACAATCGGGTTTTCGCTTTGTCCACCGAGTTTATGAATCAGTACCTGTCCTGAATTGGGGATATTGTACCAATATAGATTCTGGGATTGCTCTTCCCAATAGAAATAATTCTCTCCCCCATCCTCATCCCAGACGAGAGAAAAACCAGGCAGTAGCCTTGCATTCTGATCGAAGGCAAGGTAGCCCTGTTGGGTAGGGATTAGCATGATGTTTGTATCTGAAAGTTTCAGCGCTTTGGGATGGGCTTGAGGTTTGGATGCCTGAGCAGAAATCAAGCCGGGGAACATGGGCAGGGAAGTTCCATCATGTTTGAGGGCAAAAACATGCTCCCCAAGACCAAAGAATAGCACAGGGGAAGTTTCTCCAAAGCTCATAATGCCAAGCTGGGTGGGGAGAACTGTCTCTCTGTTCTGGAATATCAGTTCCAGCTTTCCGGGTATGTATTTGTAAATGTTTCCGTTATCTGAAACCAGGAAAACCATTATAGCGTCACTGCTGTTCTGATCCACAAAGATTATCGGCTCATAAACACCAAACTTTTCAGGAAGATTGCTGAGTGTCTGGAAATCACCAGAACCGGAATAGGTTAGAAGTTGGTTCTCTCTCAGGATGTAAAGCTGATCCTGAAATCCCAATAGAGCTTGCACTCCTGAGAACAGATATTCCTGCTCATCCTGGTCCGTGTACTGATAAAGTTTATCTGCTGTGGCCGCCCAGAGAGATCCATTCAAAAATAGAGGTGGGGTAACGAATGGCTGTTCACAGGAAATTGATTTGACAGTGAAGGAATCGTTAGCGAATTCGAGCAGGTTTATTGTGTCATCCCGGGTAAGCATAATTTCGGAATAGCCATTTTGATTCAGATCAGAGATGCTTGTGGGATAGTCAGGCACTTGCCAGTGGTAATCAAACTCACCCAATTGATTTGTCCAATCCGGAAATCCTGGCTGTATCTGATGAGTAAAAAGTACTAATTCATTATCCGTAAACAAAGGAAGTTCGGGTAGATTTGTGAAGCTCGAGCCGATTGGAAAAGCTGATGAGCGGATAGGTGAGCTCAGATTTATGGTCTGTGTATTGTCGAAAAATGCGCTGCCAATCTTGAGATTCATGATTGCGGAGGGAATACCGATGTCCTTAACTCCATAGAAACAGGGAGTTCCGCTGTTATCCATCAAGGCAGGCTTACTCAGAGCATCAAGTTTGTTGTTCCAGGGTTGCAAAGACCAATTCAGAAACAAACCATGACTATCAAGATTGGGTTTGTTCTTATGGAAATACTCATAAGGAGTTCCCGTCCAGTAATATGAATATACATTTCCCAAATCCGGGAGGTTATCCGCTTCGATGATTTTTACTCCCCGCCTGCGGTAGGAGGTATTCACGCTGTTGTTTTCATAGTTGGAATAAAAAACACCATCTGAACCTACAGTTCCTTCGTTGTAGATAATGTTTTCATCTACGTGCCATACCAATACCCCTCCTCCGAATGATTCATTATCAACATTTACGAAAGAAGGAAGGAGGTAGTCATACTCGTAGGTAGGAATATTATTGGGGTCTTCGATAGCGGTGGGATATACTGCCACTCTACGATTCAGATCACTCCAAACCGCTGTGCCTCCGTCTCTATCGGGATCGACACTTCTGTTTTCCACCAGAATATATTCTGTTGGGCTTAAGGGAATCTTCAGGATTGAGGGAATGAGGTTTGCCGAGGTCTGCTTATGGCTGGAAGCGGCCAGCTGGATGTCTGTATCAAAGGGAAGTTCGTGAAGCTCTTTCAGGTAACCGTTCTGCTTGTAATAATCTCCAAAAATCAGAATTCTGGAAAATGCTCCTGGTAAGGCCGGAAGAGCGCCCTCCACAAAGATCCATTCTCCGTCATTGTTTTGATCCACCATTATCCCGGAGCCACCGCTATCCATGATGTCGAATACTCCGACCATAGGTTGGGAATTAAAGGTGTTATAGAGATCAACGAGTCCCAGAGAATGCCCAAACTCATGGGTTATGACAGCATTTAAAGCACCGTAACCTGTATGAACCACCTGACCGGAATCGGTAAAGCTATCGAAATCCTGAGAGATCATCGCGGGTACGTTGCATGCATGTGAGATGCGAACGTTTCCACCTTCAACCACTGCTTCCTTGCCTTCGACAACCTTGATGAAGAAGGAGGGAATGTCCGAGGGACTATCTCCATTTACATCATGCTGCCAATCCGACCCGGCATGGATAATCATAAAATGCTGGAAACTTGAGAAATCAATCTCTGGATCTTCCTGATCGGCTATCTCAAAAGCGCTTTTGAAATACTCTTCCATTTTTTGGACAAATACTTCGCCGCTTGCTTCCGGGGGATTGTAATAGCCAATCGTCTGTGGTAAAGTGTAAGCTGCTTTGTCATTTGGTTATATTTCGTATTCAAGGCTAAAAGACTCGTTGGAAACGGCTTTATAATAGTATTTCACAGCATCGAGATTGGCCCGGAAATACTCCTGGTTATGCGGAGGACTACCAATCGTGGTTTTCCAATTTGGGTCTGGTTCCAGCAAGAACTTTCCGTTTCCAGTGGTATTGGAATCAGTATCTTCCTGAAAATCGACTAAAATCACCAATAATCGGTTCGAGTTATCCCTTTTTATGGCAATTTCCTGGTTTCCCTGTTTCAGCAAATGCGTGTAGGGATGCAGCTTTGCTTTCTTCTTTTGGTAGTTTTCGGATTTTTGCAGAATAATCTTCTGCGCAAAGAGCCCGGATGCTGCCAGCAGTATAACGAACAGAAGCTTTGCTTTCATAGTCAATCTCACCTGAGGATCTTGCCGGATAGCAATATCACTTACCATCCG
>JAQUHL010000184.1 GCA_028683635.1 Candidatus Cloacimonadota bacterium | reverse complement strand
ACGGTCTTATGAATGGTTTCCTTTAGCAACATGGGGATTTCGTTCAGGGCTTTGTAGCGTTTTTTTATCTGCTCAAGTTGCTGAGCTTTTTCGTCTGGGTTAAGCTGGTTCAGTTCTTTGATTTTCATCTCTGCTGTACGAATGGCTAAGTAGTAGAAGAGAGTGATCTGGTTCATGAAGCTTTTAGTTGCTGGAACTGCAATTTCCGGCCCGCAAAGGATCGGTATTGCCACATCTGCTTTTTCTTGCCCAAGCGTGGAATTCATGTTATTGACCAGCACTGCTTTTCTCACAGAAAGATTCATTTTGTCTATATCATTGAAGATATCGATCAGATCCTTGGTTTCTCCGCTTTGAGATACTCCAATTACCACATCGTTGTCTTTGATGCAGTTAGAGTATCCTCCCCTAAAATCTCCCGGAAGGATAGGGATGATCTCAATACCTGCAATTTCATTGAAAAACTGGGCGGCAATCTTGGTGGCATGAAAGGATGTCCCGCAGGAGATTGTGTAAGCGTTACGATTGTTTTGCACTGTGTTCTTCATTAGTTTGATAAAGTCGTTTACATTGTTATTAAACTCGTGAACATCGACTTCTTCGGCCAGAGAATCCAGGGCTTTGGCAATAACCAGCTTCTTCTTGTCATAAGCTTTTCCCAGGAGGTCTATGAAGATGTTTTTTTCCTCAGAGAAGAAATACTTCTTCTCAAAATCCTCTTTGACTGCAACATCAAACAAGGCTCCATAGCTCTCCTTCATCTCATCATAAAACTTGCTTACGGGCTTAGACTCGCATAACTCATTGAAGAGCTTGCGTTTCTCATCCGGATTATTTTCGCCCAAAATGCGGAACATTTGTGTGTTAAGTTCATCTTTAAGTTTGGCTTTTTCAAGGAGTCCCAGCATCCTTCTGCCTGTATTGGATCCTCCCTGGAAGAGCTTGATGAGGCGGCCTGTGGATTCAGGCTGAGCATAGATCTCTTGTTCCATAAAATAGGCAAACTCTGGAAGTAATTCCACATCCTCGGCTCTGAGCTTCGAATAGACCGGTTTGGAATCAATCTTTTGCCCCGCTACATATTTCTCCTCAGCTTGTTTAAGCGCTTTAAAATGGAGATCTCTTTGGGCATAGACCTGATAAGAATCTCCATTATATTCGATAAATTCACCCTCCCTGAAGGGTACAAGCATCTTGGTAAAACGCAATACAGCGGTGAGATCGGAGGAAGCCAGGCAGAATTTTTGATCTTCAATTTCACCAATTCCAAAATACAGACTACTGCCAGCTTTGATGCACCACAAGGTTTCGGTTACCGGATCAGCTATCACTGCTGCATATGAGCCGATCATTTTTTCTGCAGCCAGAATGATAGCCTGCCGCATGCAAAGCTTCCTGGATCCAAAATCTTTGGGGTTTTTGAGGCGATCCATTTCAATATCAAAATAGTGTTCCACAGTGTGCACCAGCATCTCTCCATCGTTGTCAGAAAGCACTGTATGCCCCTGAGAACTGAGAAACTGCTTCAATTCTCTGGTATTTGTAATATTACCATTATGAGCCCCATAGATATGCCTCTTACATTTCACCACATGGGGTTGTGCATTGATCTTATCCACAAACCCAAAGGTTGCCCAGCGAACCTGACCGCAAAATAGTTTTCCTGCTTGTTTCTCTATTTCCAGGGTTTTGACCAGAACGCTGGGTGCACCCACATCTTTGAGGAGGATAACATTTTTGTTGTCGTCCTGGAAGGCTGCACCCGTGGAGTCATAGCCCCGGTATTCCAAAGCTCTCAGAAGTATGGAAGCATATTTACCCATGTCCAGTGATACTTTTTGCAGTGCCAGACCCAATACCCCGCATCCGAATCCCATAATGGGTACCCGGATGATGATTTTTTGATTTTCCACTTTCTTTAGCAAAGCCTGGAGTTTACAAGCAAACTTGTGTTTATTCATTATGTTGTTATTCATCTTCTTCCTCAGATAACAATATTCTTTTCGATTATCAGTCGTGCCAGAAGCAGGTCGGTTTCATCTGTAATTTTCAGGTTCAGGTCGCTGGAGATCAGGTAATGCACCGGATAGCCGCACAATTCTACAATGGAGGCATCATCAGTACCGACCAGACCTCTCTGGTAGGCTTTTTGGTAGCACTTTAGAATCAGTCTGAAATCAAAAACCTGGGGTGTATATGCCTGGATCAACTTCTTACGGTCGAGAGTATAAGCCACTCTTTCTGAATCAACCGTTTTTATGGTATGTTTGGGTGGTGCTGCAGGAATCACGGCCTTGTATTCTATCACTGCTTCATATAATTTTTCGAGTAAAGCAAGGCTGATGAAAGGACGTACCGCGTCGTGGATGAAGACATAATCCGTATCCCCTGGGCAGGCCTGCAAAGCACCGAAGATCGAATCCTGACGTTCGATTCCTCCACCCATCACAATCCAGGGTTTGGCTACGTCACCAAAATAGCTGCGGATCATTGCCTCACAATATTCAACATCCTCTTCAGGAGAAGTAATGATTAATCTGTGGATCAGTGGCGAGCTGAAAAATAAATCCGCAGTCCGGATCAGGATGGGTATCCCGCAGAGTTCTCTGAATTGCTTTTTCACATCTCCCAGCAGCCTTGTTCCCGAACCGCCGGCTGTGATTATGGCAATGTTATTGGTCATGATTTCCATGAATAAAACACTCCACTACCAGTTCTCTGGGCACTTACTTGTTTGTCTATGATCAATTGACGCAATAGTTTGGAAAGTTCATTCACGTGGATTTTCAGGATCAGATCCAGATCCTCGAGGGTGCAGGGACGACGGCTGAGTATTGATCTGATCTTATCGATCAGGTCCTCGTCCATCTTTGCAGAATAACTTTCCAGCTTGTCTTTGGCAATGATCTCCACCAAACTCGAGGAATTTACGGATAGTAGCTCTTTAATCTTATCCAGGCTTGCTATGGAGGCAGCTTTTACCCAGGCTTCCGTACCCGGCCTGTCCAAAGAATTGATCTGAACCCGGTCTGGCTTGATGTTTTGGATTGCCTTGCCAATCTTCAGGATTTCTTCTTCATGGTCGTTTGCCCCTGGAACAATGAAGACCTCCAGCCAGATCTGTCCACGATATTCCTCGCGGAAATTACAAAGACCAGATACCAGATCCTGAGCTTTCAATCCCGCCAGGGGCCTGTTTATCTTCTCGAAAACATCCTGGCTGACAGCATCCAGAGAGGGAAGCACCACATCGCTGTCTTTTACATCAACTCTTACTCGGGGATCAGTGAACAGCACGCTATTGGTAATAAGGGCAATCTTATAGGTGGGATACCTGGTTTTCAAAAAATCGATAATCTCTTTGATACCCAGAAAGAGGGTAGGCTCTCCAGCTCCTGAAAATGTTATGTAATCGATCTGGGGGTGGTTGGATAACACCTTGTCCAATTCACCGATGATTTCCTGGGGGGGGTAAAAATGTTGACGTTCAATCGTATGGTTCTTGGTGGATTGAACCTCACAATACACACAGTCCAGGGGGCAATATTTGTAGGGGATCAGATCCACCCCAAGCGAGATACCCAGCCTTCTGGAAGATATCGGCCCAAAGAGATATCTAAAACTCATTTTTCCCCGGCTTAGAAGGTTGTTCCAAACTGGAGGTGCGGTTCCCATGTGTGGTCGGACACATTGTAGGCATAATCAAAACCTATCAGTCCAAAGGGTGAACGGATGCGGATACCTCCGCCAACGCCCTTTTTGAATTCCAGGAAGTTGAAGTCTCTCAGCTTGTTATAGCTATCACCCGCATCAAAAAAGGTCACGGCAACTACTTGGTCTCCGCCCAGAGGGTAACCAAGCTCAGTGGAAAAAAGTATTGCCCTGGTTCCTCCACCACCGGATTCCGGTCCAATAGACCGGTCAGGGTACCCGCGGATGCCATCGGAACCCGTTCCTCCCAAATAAAACTTTTCATCAGGTGGGACATCCTCAGAGCGGCCGTAGGGGGTCACGTAGCCAAACCTCCATTTCGAGCGTAAGGTAATCTTCTGCCAGGTTTCCATGTACCAATTGACCTGGGCTATCTGCTTGAAATAATCAAAATCCCCACCCAATAGACCTCCGGCAATTTCCGAAAAAAGCGTCATCTGAGTGCCTGTGGTTGGGAAGAAGACGTTGTCCCGGGTATCCCGGTTGATAGTGGCGCTGAAGGAACTGGTATATCTCCAGCCCAGTGAATCCAATTCGATCAGGGTCTTGTTGGATGTGGGATTAAGATCGATCTGGTTATGGTTGGTAATACGGTATTTCTTTGAGTAAAGAGAATATGAAGTGACAAAGCGGGTGCGGTTTATCCCGGGGATGGATTGTCCTGCCCGAATCGAGGCTCCGCGGGTGAAGATCTCGTAATAGAAAGAACTCCAGTTCTTGCTGGTATAATAAAAGCTGTTACCCACCAATATGTCCTCATCCAGGAAATATGGATTGGAAAAATCAAACTCCACGTTTTGGGTATTGCCCCCGAACTCCCATTTCAACCCCGTGGACCAGTTGTTG
>JAQUHL010000183.1 GCA_028683635.1 Candidatus Cloacimonadota bacterium | reverse complement strand
GCTGAGTGCAGAGATCAGGATCGGGGAAAATTCCAAGATAGTAAGCACCAATCCGGCCAATGGTGCCTACCACAGGATGCTTCTGCCCGGAACTTACAGCGTTACCGCCTCTGCAAGCGGATATATCTCTCAGACGCATGAAGTAACGGTTTTGGATCCCCTTGCCTCAGTGCAAAATTTCAGCCTCGATGAGGCACAAGTAATCTCCTTCCAGGGCAGTATCCGGGATGCAGAGGGCTATCCCATTAGTGGAGCCAGCGTCATCATCGAAGCCGATCCCGAAATCAGCCTCCTGGCAGATGTCAATGGCATCTTTACCATTCCCGCACTCTATGAGGGGGATTACCAGGTGCGGATTGCATCTGCCGGCCTTGGCATATTCAATAAGCTTGTTTCCTTCCGGAATGGTGATTCATACAAAACCTTTGTCCTCCTCCCGCCTCTCTTTGAGGATGAATTTGAAAACGGACTGGAAGCCTGGACGATTCAAAGCCCCTGGGCAATTATCAACCAGGAGGGGAACAATATGCTGACTGATTCCCCAAGCGGCAATTACTCGAACAATGCAAACCGGTCGGCCAGAATCACCACTCCCGTAAACTTAAGCGGGATCAGTTCTCCCCCTCTTTGCTTCAAAACCAGATATGATCTGGAAAGCGGCTACGACTTCGTCCATGTGGAAGCGTCCCTGAATGGTACTACCTGGACAAATCTGACGAGCTTCACCGGAGAGCAAGATTCCTGGGCACAGCAAAGCCTTTCACTGGCAAACTATTCCGGACTAAATGTATATATCCGCTTCAGATTGAGATCCGATAGCAACATCTCGGATGACGGCATCTATCTGGACGACGTCCTGATCTCCGGCACGAGTGGAAACATAACGATCTTCGGAGATGTGAGCCGTGACCAGATTTTGGCTGAGGACGATGCGCAAGCCATCCTGGACTATTCCATCGGCCTCGATCCCATCCCCCAGGTGGATGCCCTTCCCTGGGAACCGGGAACCATCCAGGCAGCGGAGGTGAGCGGGGACGAAAACGTCAATTCCCTGGATGCCTGGCTGGTGCATCGCTTCCTTCTTGATACCGGGTTCCGCTTTCCGGTGCAAAGCGGGGAGGCAATTGAACTGCAGATCCCGGAGCTGGAATCGAGCGTTGAGGATAATAGACTGAGGCTGTTTTTTTCGCCCCAGGTTGAATTGAAAGCTTTCAATCTGAGCTTCGCCAACGATCCCGGGTTTCAGATCGGGGAAATCGTCTGGGGACCAAACTCTCTGAATGGGATGAGAGCCCAAAACCTATCTGGCGAAAACCGCACCCTTGCTTACCTGAGCCGCGGGGAACAATTTGATTATGTGGATATCTTTTATACGGCAAGCTCATCAGCACTCAGCGCTGAGATCATCATCAATGGAGAACTCAGGATCTATGAACTGAGCCTCAAAACTTCTGCCCAGGATTCTATCGGCCCGGCATTTGCCTTCTCTCTGCTCCAAAACTATCCCAATCCCTTCAA
This sequence comes from Candidatus Cloacimonadota bacterium, assembly GCA_028683635.1. Taxonomy (GTDB): domain Bacteria; phylum Cloacimonadota; class Cloacimonadia; order Cloacimonadales; family Cloacimonadaceae; genus JAQUHL01. The sequence goes on along the minus strand of JAQUHL010000183.1, from coordinate 3,080 downwards.
TCCCAGCACTTTGATCAAATATTCAGTGCCGGAAAGCCGGGGAGCTACCCGCCTCCAGATCTTTAACCACAAAGGCCAATTGGTGCGCACTCTCATCGACGAAACCCAGGCTGCTGGGACCTATACAGCCACTTTTGACGGACTTGACGACCGGGGGAGTAAGCTGGGCTCCGGAATCTATTTTTACCGCTTGTCCCTGGGAACCCAGAGCACTACCAGGAAGATGATACTGCTGAAGTGAAGTACTTTGCTCTGATACTATTGACCCTTGCACTTCTGGCTTGCAAACCGGAGGGAAGCTCATCCCAGGCAGAGGCGAACACTTCTGTTCCCCAAAAGGAATTTACTTTCCGCAAAGATGGCATGCTTGAAGTTTTTGGTAGTGACGGAACCCGGAAGGCTGAGTTTGAGATCGAGATTGTCTCCACAGTAGAGGATAGGATGCGGGGCCTGATGAACCGGGAAAAGATTGGAGAGACGCAGGGGATGCTTTTCATTCATGATTATTCGGACTATCACAGCTTCTGGATGAAAGATACTTATCTTGCTCTGGATATGGTGTTTATCGATGAGAATGATAGTATCGTGCACATCGCAGCAGATGCCGTTCCCTTCAGTGAGGAAATCATCCTTCCGGATGCACCTGCTCTATATACTTTAGAAGTTCTGGCCGGAGTCTGCAAGAGTTCTGGCATCGTCGTGGGAGATAAAGTCAATTGGAAAAGGACACAATGAAACAAGCATCACATTATCTGTTACTTGTAGGGTTGATTGTGGGTCTGGCCTTTTTTACCTCATGTAAAAAAGCCCGGCCTGCCGGTTCTGAAGCTCCTGATCAGGAAAGCTGGCACACTGACAGGACCCTGACCCCGGAATATGATGAATTGGAAGAAAGTGCAGAACAGGATTCAATATCCGAGGCTGCGAGTGATACACCGGTCGCCAGATACAGCTATTCCTGGACCGGGGGAGAGGATATCCCTCCGCTGGTGATTATTGTGGACGATTTTGGAGAGATCGGCGGAAGCCTGCTGGAGGATTTTCTTTCTCTTCCTGAGGAGGTGAATTTTGCCATTCTGCCGGATCTGCGAAACACCAAAACCACTGCCCAGAAAGCTGCGCAAAGTGGCAGAGAAGTATTGATTCATATGCCCATGGAAGCTTTGGGAGGTGGAAATCCCGGCCAAAGATATGTGAAAACAGGCATGACAGGAGCTGAGATTGGTGAGATGGTCACGGATTTCTATGCCCAGATGCCGATGGCTGTCGGTGCCAATAACCACATGGGCTCCAAGGCTACCAGCTCCAGAGAGACGATGAGCCGGATTCTCGATGCCCTGCATGAAGAGGATTTGTATTTCGTTGATAGCTTTACCCATGCCACGTCCCTGGGCTTTGATCTTGCCAAACAAAAAGGCTATCGGGGTGCAAAACGGGATATCTTTTTGGATGTGCCCGATAATACGGATGGCACCATCATCAGTAAAATTGAAAGCTTGAAAAAATACGCGGGGAGAAGGGAACCGGTGGTGATCATCACTCACTGTCACAACCGGCAAAAGCTTGAGGCACTATCGAAATTCATCACCCAGGTGAAAGCTATGGGGGTGAAACTTATCAACCTGAGTGCTGCTGTAAAGAGGTATCCAGCCTAAGTCTTCAGCAGCTCGATCTTTTTTTGGATGACGTTTTTGGAGACGACTCCTATGGAGCTGTCCTTCAGCTCGCCATCCTTGAAATATAGAAGGGTCGGGATGCTCATCACCCCATATTTACCGGCTAATTCAGGATATTCATCCACATTCAGTTTGCCGATCATAACTCCATCCACTTCCTTGGCTATCTCTTCAATAACTGGTCCCAGTAGCTTGCAGGGTCCGCACCAGGGAGCCCAAAAATCCACGACGGCTATTCCTTGCTTGATCTTATCGTCAAAGCTATCATGAGTAAGTTCATTCAGCATCTTAGTTCCTCATTTTGTGTACTCTTAAGGACAGGATAAGTATATAGACGGGTTTGAACAAGAGAAACTTTGGCTCTAAGGGTATTAGCCTTCCTCCGCCAGCAGCTTGGCAAAGCCAGCGGCTGCCTCGTCGAGGGCCTGGCGGGGTGTCTTGGTTTTGGAAAAGGCATCTTCAATTGCGTTTTTCAGAGTGCGACGGGAATTGAACCAGGCAGGGTTCTGGGGTTCAAAGCCAGCGGTTTCCAATTGCTGAAAGATCGCGGCAAACTGGGGGTATTCTGCCAAAAACTCTTTGAGAATGGGGGATTGCATTGCACTTTTGCGGATAGGCATATAGAAGGTGAGAGCGCTCCACTTGGCGGTTTGTTCTGTATCAGTGAACCATTTGATGAATTCATAGGCAGCCTTTTCCTTTTTGGAATTGCCACTTTTGAAGATGACGATGTTTGCTCCGCTGACGGCACTTTTGCTGCTGCGATAGGTGGGCAGGGGTGCAAAGCCCAGGTTGAAATTGATGGGCTGCTGGCGCATGTGGGTGATCGAAACGCTGGAGCCTTCATACATTGCCACCTTTCCTGCCAAAAAGTCGTTTTGACCATCGTAGCCTTGAACCGTATAGACAGTCTGGTCTTTATTTATCAGATCCGTAAGGTAGGTGAGCGCTTCCACGCCCTGCTCGCTGTTCAGGGCAGGGACTCCCTGCTCATCGATAACTTCCCCTCCCGCCTGGAACAACATATTGATGAATTGCCATTCATTGACGTTGAAGTTTGTACCATAGGAATCAGGGCGGGATTGCCCGGGACGGGTTTTGGTAAAGATGGCGCAGTATTTGCGAAATTCCTCCCAATCCTTGGGGAAGTAATTGGGATCGAGCCCGTTACGGTAAAAATCGTCTTTATTATAGAAATAGGCGCGGACGCTTTTGTTGAAGGGGAAGGACATGATCCTGCAATTAAAAGTATTGGATTCAAGGAAGACGGGATAGATATCGGCAATCCGCTCATCAGTCATATCCTTGTCCTGCCGGACCAGTTCTCCAATATCCACCAGCACATCGGCTTCGATATACTTCGAGGTCCAGGATTCAAATACCTGAGCAATGTCCGGCTGCTTC
>JAQUHL010000182.1 GCA_028683635.1 Candidatus Cloacimonadota bacterium | reverse complement strand
TTATCCCAGCCCGACCCTCCGCTTTCAAATAATGGGGCAGTGCGCCATACAGATATGGGTGTTGGGCGGCCTTGAAATATGTCATTTTAATATGAACACAGTATCAAAACTCGGTTTTGACAAAGCTGCCGATAATCCTGGCCAGATTACCGTTTTGAAAAGAGATGGTGAGCCGGGCAGCCTCGTCCTCGCCATCAACACTGAGGATGGTGCCCACCCCATATTCCTCATGATAAACCTGCTGGCCGATCCGGTAGTGTTTCTTGCTTTCCCGGCTCAGGTTTTTCACCCTGGGTTTCTGCCTTGGCGGGAGAAAGCTGAAGGGATCATTCACGATTGGAGCAAAGAGGGAAGGATCGATCTCCTGGATGAAATCGCTGGTTTTGGTGTAGTAAAAGGTGTCGTAGAGCCTTCTGAACTTGGCATAGCTGAGGAACAGCCTGCTCTTTGCCCGGGTGACTGCCACATAAAAGAGCCTGCGTTCTTCCTCGATCTCTTCCCGGGAGGATTTGCTATTCCGGTGGGGTAGCAGTTCGTCCTCCAATCCGGCGATGAACACAGCCTCAAATTCCAATCCCTTGGCATTGTGCATGGTCATCAGCCGTACCGTCTCGGTCTGGTCGGAAAGCTGGTCAAGATCAGTCTGCAAGGAAACAAAAGGCAGGTAATCCACCAGTAGGGGAGTGCTCTCCTGCTCCCGGAAAAAGCGCTATGTAAACTCACTGACGGAAGTAACGAACTCCACCAGGTTCTCCGATCTGGCGATGTCCTTCGGGTCCTTGCTCCGGCGATAGAACTCGATCCAGTCCAGATCTTCCAAAACCGTCTTTACCAGTTCCAATACCGGCAGGGAAAGCGAAAGCTGATGCCAGTTCTGGAGCTTTTCATAGAAACCTGATATCTTGCCCCGGGCGGCATTCTGGAGAGCTTCAACCTCACCTACCACGGGAAGCACGCTGTAGATGGGGATGTGGAGCTTGTTGGCATGGGCAATCAGGTGGTTGACGGAGGTTTGGCCGATTCCCCGGGGGGGCTCATTGATGATCCTGAGCAGGCTTTCATTGTCCGAAGGATTGGCAATTACCCAGAGATAGGCCAGAAAGTCCTTGATCTCCTTGCGCTGGTAGAAATAGAGCGAGCCGACAATGCTGTAAGGAAGCTTTTTCTGCATGAAGGTATATTCAAAGAGGCGGGATTGGGCATTGGTGCGGTAGAGCACGGCAATCTGGCTCAGGGGGATTCCTTCCCGGGATAGCTCGAGGATCTGGTTGGCAGTCTTTTCAGCTTCCTCGGTTTCGTTGTCATAGGCATAAAGACGCGGCTTCTCACCATCTCCGAGGCTCGACCATAATTCCTTGGGGTGACGGCGTTTGTTGTTTTTGATAATGGCATTGGCAAAATGCAATATGGCATTTGTGGACCGGTAGTTTTGTTCCAGGCGGATGGCGGTGACATTTCCATAATCACGCTCAAACTCGAGGATATTGCGGATCGTGGCTCCCCGCCAGCTATAGATGGCCTGGTCGTCATCACCCACCACACAGATGTTCTTGCTTTCCCGGGCGATCTGATAGACTATCTGGAACTGGGCATAGTTCGTGTCCTGATATTCATCGATCATAACATAGCGGAACATCTGCTGATATTTTTGGCGTACTGCATCATTGCTTTGCAGCAGCTTGGCAGTATAGAGCAGGATATCGTCAAAATCGAGAGCCTGGTTCAACAGCAAGCTTTGCTGATAGAGCTGGTAGATATTCAGGAAGGCAGAATAGTAATCCCCATAAGCGGCAATCTCATCCTTGCTTTTGGAGAGGTCTTCCGGGAGCATGAGTTTGTTCTTGTATTTGCCGATGCTGTTCATCACCCTGGGGATGGGAACTTTCTGGACGTCAATATTATGAGCTTTATAGATCTTTTTGAGGACGGATTTCTTGTCATCTTCATCATAGATAGAAAAATTAGCTCCGAAGGGCAAATGCGTCGCTTCAAAACGCAGGATCCGGATGCAAATCGAATGGAAGGTGCCCACCCACAGCGAGGTAATGGGAAAGGCAAGAAGGTTTTCCAGTCGGGTTTTAAGCTCCCGGGCGGCTTTGTTCGTGAAAGTAACTACCAATATGTTCCAGGGCGGGATTTTGCCTTCTTTGATCAGGTAAGCTACTCTGAAGATGATGCTCCGGGTCTTGCCGCTGCCCGCTCCTGCCAAGACCATGATCGGGCCTTCGGAAGTGGTTACCACTAATTGCTGTTGGGCATTAAGCTCCCGGGAAAGAAGGTCTTTCATTTCAAAGTGGAAACGAAATCAATTGGGAACGTGCACATAGGTCGGAGGCGAGGAAGCTCTTCCTTCCAGCCTGCCCTCTGAATACTGCTTAAAGGCTGATACCTTGTAATAGTACTGCCCCGGAAGAACATTCAGATGTGTAAATTCTCCAATGTTTCCCACTTCGCCCACCAAAGCAAATTCGGCATAGTAACCGAGACTGCGGTAGATATAGTATCCGTCGGAATTATCCACGGAGTTGCGGGTCCAGCTAACTACCACGCTGCGAATTGAGCTGTTGGGAACACTTTGGGCAGTGGCAGTGACGTCTGTTACCTGCAAGGGAACGGTGATGTCATTATCTCCGTTGGGGTCCAGAGGATTGGATCGCCTCAGCGAGCAGGAAAGTGTCATCAGCAAGGTGATGCCCAGCAGAATCAGGAGCTTTTTCATAGTATGGCACTCCCCGATGGGTAAAGCAGGTGTTGGCCTGAGGTGTTTGTGAAAAGTTTAGAACTGGATTTCAATGCCATTGGGTGTAAGCCTCAGTGGTTTTCTGTAGTTTTCGCTCATGATGCGTTCCCAGAGAGCGGCGTTATATTCCTGGGTGGATTGGATCACATCATAGATATTATATGCCCAAAAGAGCGATGCAAAGCCGAGGAAGATCATCGAATACTGATATGGACCCTGGGCTTTCTTATAGTATTTTTCAATATCATCTATCTGGGTGGAGTTCTCATATTTCTCATGATAGCGGAGGGCTTTGTCATAGAAATACAGCGAAGTTCCAAAGAGCACAAGGTTCGAGCCCAGAAGGATCTGTCCCTTCGTATAATGCTTGATTGAGAACTGTCCCCAGCCAGGGAAGATGGCGGATTTGAACACATTTTCGCTAATGGATTGGGATTCCATCCCATAAAGCTGAAGCAGGTTTTGCCGTTCGATGAAGTCAGCCCGGTAATCGAGACGGTCGGAGAGATCCTTCCAACCATATTTGGTGCTGTCTGCAAAGGTCTTGAGATCGAATTGCGCCTGGGCTTTGAGGCCAAGGGAGAGCATCAGCAGCGCCAGGATCAGGAGGATAGGCTTGAAGAATCTCATTGCATGGCCTCCTCGGAGATTTTGTTCAAGGCGGTCAGACTGCGGTCTCTTAAGTTCACGATCCATACGTAGAAGAAGGTTTCCTGGGGTGTAACGATATCAAACCGGGCTTCATATCTGTGTTGGGAACCGGTAACCAGGATCTTCCATCCGGAATCACGGATCTGATTGCGGTTGTATTTTTTAAGCAGTTCATTGATCCTGTTTTGAATGCGTTGGTTCAGTCTCCCGCCCAGGTATTCGTTGATGATCCTCTGTGTGAAAGCGATGGGATTCCTTTCCGCTTCGACGAGGTTTTGCATCTGGCTTACTTTGATCCGGTATTCGGGAAGGTTGTGCAGTGAAACTGCTTCCCTATAGATGCTAAGGGCTTGGGAATAGCTCCTGGCAATCTCGGCTTTTTCGCCTTCTTCCATCAGCTCGGCTGCTCGTTTGATGTTTTCCTGGATGGTTCGCATCCGGGCAATTGCCTGGTTGGCAAGCTCATAGTTGGGGATGATCTCATAGCTTTTTTGATAGTTGAGCAGAGCGTTCGTGAAATCCCGCGCTTCCACATAGGAATCTCCCTTTTTGATAAAGAGACCGGCAAGATCTTTGAGCCGGGCATTGATCTCAGCTTCGATCTGGGGATGATATTGAAGCGCAATTCTGAAGAGGCGGTCCGCTTCGATATAGTTTTCTTTCATCACATACATTTCTGCCTGAGCCCGGTAGTTTCTGGAGATCTCATAGCTCACCCGGTTCTGATCTGCCACTGGATAGCGTTCCTGTTCAAACAGCACGGTGAGAGATTGTTCGAAAAATGCTTGTTCAGTAAGCAGCCGGGCATATTCAAGCTGGCTTTCGGAAAATCCTTTCAGCACCGCCCTGGCCTCGATCTCATATGTATTGTTGGGATACCTTTCAAAGAGGCGCTTATAATCCGTCCAGGCGGCGTTGTAGTTACCATAGTTGTTCCAATAGATCCTGATCCTGCGGAACAGAACTTCTGGGATATGGATGGCTGAGGGGATTTCCAGCCAGATATTGGTATAATTCTCCATGGCCTGATCTATGTTATCTTCGGATAAGTATTTATCGGCTTTTGCTTTGTAGATCTCGGCGAGTCTTTCATCGGCTTCGGAGGAATTGGCAAGTTTGAAAAAACTGATGGCAATGTCGATGCTTTGCCGTTGTTCCGCAAGCTTGCCAAGCTCCAGATAACTCATGCTCCGGTATAGCTCTGCTTCAGTCTTGAGTGCACCATTTCCGGTAATATCG
>JAQUHL010000181.1 GCA_028683635.1 Candidatus Cloacimonadota bacterium | reverse complement strand
GTCAGGCTTACGGTGTAGGTCCCCGCCACATTGTAGGTATGCTGGGGATTCTCCTGGTCAGACGTGTTTCCATCTCCAAAATCCCAGAGCCGGCTGGCGATGTTGCCCATCCCGGGATTGACGTCCTCTGTTAATTGCACCGCCAGGGGAATATCCCCGGTCAGAATGTCGGCTGAGAAATCAACGGTGGGGTCAACGATCTCCAGGGGTATGATACTGAAGCATTCATCGCTCTGCAGGTTCATGTAGCCGTAGCTGGTGTCGCTTAGCCTGATCCGGCAGTTGACCGAGGGTGTGTCCGGCACTAGCCACTGGTAGGAATACTGCGTTGAGGGGACATCTGAAGCCACTGGAGTCCAGCTTTCCCCATCGTCCAGGCTGAGCTCGATATTGAGGTTGCTGAGGCCGCTGGCTTCCCATTGGATCGTTTGGGTGGAAAGCGCTCCGAATTCCTCGCCTCCGTTGGGTGACCAGAGGATCAGGCTCTTATCCGTGATCGTGAAGGGTCCCTCAGTCATGGTGATGATCCGGTTATTGGCGCTGTTGACCGCTCGCAGCCACACGCTGTCATCAAAACCGGCGGTCACGAACCAACTCAATGCCTAGCTGTCCACCGGATTGGCGTTAGCATTGATGCGCGTCCAGCTGCTGTTATCAAGAGAGTATTCCCACCAGACGCTTGTCCCGGGAGCGACATCCTGGTTGATCCAGCGGATATTGATCAGGCTTCCATTGGTGGCAAAACCGCCCACCTGCGGATGGGTTATGCGCAGGGGGTTGCGCAGGTTAAAAGTGCCGGAAACACTATTTATCGAAGGATTTGCGGCATTGCTGATCCTGACCAGATAGTTATCGGATGGAACTCCCGGTAGATACCAATTACTCATCCCGGAGCCAGCAACGAAAGAACCAATGGAGATCCAGCTTGTGCCTCCGTCGGGAGAGTATTCACAATTGACGGTGGCCATCCCGGGCGCTATCCAGGTTATGGGGATGGTATATCCGTTCGAATAATCTGAAGTTAAAAGCTCCCCACCCAACGGCGAGAGCAACTGGATCCTGCTGATGGAAAAGGCATTATCGGAAAAATCGGCTACTGCCGGGTTGGTGACGGAGCGCACCCGGATCCGGAAGTTCAAGCCTGGAGTGTACGGAACGGTCCAAGGATAACTGTCGGCGTCCAGGCCGGAAACGATCTCCTGCCAGCTTAGGCCATCATCGGTGCTGAGGTCCAATGAAACTGATGTAAGGTTGGATCTTGTCCAGGTGATGTTTAGTGGCTCTCCAACCTCAAAATGGAGGTTCGGATTGCTGGGGTGGGTCATTATCACCCGGGGCAGGGTCGGATTGGTGCTGATCGTGAAGGTGCCGTCGCTTTCGTCATAGTAGTCATCAGGCAGGCTGGTGGATACGAGTTTGACCTTGAATTGGCTGGAGTTTAGGGCCGGCACGGTCATATTGTAGAATCCGGATAAGCCGTCCGTCGTAGCCAGGGCTGTCCAGTTCGTCCCCGCATCGTAACTGAGGAAGATATCCACCTCAGTGGGGAAGCTGGGCCACCTGATCGTCTCCGTGGTCCCGGACAACCAGGTCTCACCGCCGTTGGGATAGGCAACTTCCAGATCAGGTGCACAGCCCGAAATGGGTATGCTGTGGAGAGCCCTGCCGGTATCGTCCAAGATGCTGATGGTCGCGCTGTGGTCCCCGTAGGACGTGGGATTATAGTTCACCTGGAACGATAACCACTCCCACAAGGACAGGCTTTGCGGCAAGTCTGGCAGATCCTGCAGGCTGAAACATGGGCTGCCCTCCAGGCTAATGCTGTTGAGCGCCAGGCTGCCTTCGCCTGTATTGCTAACCCAGATTTGCCTGTATTGGGTGGTATTCAGAAACACAGTTCCAAAATTCACACTTTGCGGATAGATTAGGGTAGGATCCGGGCTGACCTCGGTTATGGTCATATGGAAAGTGGTTTGGGCAAAAGAAGCGCTGGCCGTCGTCGCGGGTGGATTGGCTGGATCGAATAAAGTTCTGTCATGATATATGTTAAGCGCCCTGGGGATCGTACCGGTCTGGCCGAAAAACCTATTACTACTACTGTAATAACTTGTATCCATCGGCCGGTTGAACATCACCACAAGGTTTTGACCCTGGTATTCGAAATGGTTTTGCAGTGGAATAAATATCTCATGCTCCCCGCTGGGGAAATCCACCACCCCGTCAAATACAGGTACCAACTGCGTAGAGGGTATCCAACCGCCGCTCAAATCCGGCAGGATCGTGGATCCCATCCAGATCTTGACCGGCATGCCGGGTAAATCAGTGACAAAGCTGCAATGCAGGCTGATGGCGTTTATCATCCCAGTGAATCCAATCTCATCCGGATAATACAGCGTCTCGTTTAGGCTGTTCTTATAATAGAAATCCAAAGGCCGGCGATTTAGCTCATTCCCCTCACCGATGGTCACCGGATAGGCCGGCAAAGCCAGGCAGGCAGCCAGCATGGCAATGATCATTGCCCACGTCTTCTTGCTGATTATTCCTCCTGAATGGCGATGCGTCTTTCGCCAAATATGCTATAAGTTTTGTGTGGTTCTATTGTTGTTGCGGATTCTTCTCGTTGTCTCTGGCATTGAGGGTATCTAAAATCCTTCTCTTCTCACGATCTAACGCAACAATTCGCTTAACCAATCTATTAAGTCTTTTGATGTTCGACTTGAATACACAAATTCCTGCCCTCTCGTATATGACTTCAATCTTGCATAGCCGTTCTCGAGTTTCCATCCTCTATTTGCATTGTAAGTTAACGGGCAAGAAAGCTTGTTTTCCTGATACATCCATTCCGGTAATCTCCAATAGCTTGTTTTATCATAGTCTGGATCAGTTAACTGGAGTTCTTCCCGGTAGTGCTCGAACACCCCGTAGCCTTTGATTTTGTTAACTCCTAACCCTTCTATGCTCAGCGACTCGTTAGCAACATAGAGGGTGTTGTTGGCAGGCTGCTTCTGGAAATGATAATGCGGATGGTAGCTTGCCCATGGGTACTTGATCTGCTTGCTTGCCTGCTCCTTAGCGACATCAACAATATCGCCTATCTGCATCCATCCCCAGATTAGATGTATAGGTCGGGATGATTTGTCATAAACGTAGTTTCCGTTGACTTTCTTCACCCTTTGATAAAGCCCATAGAATAATAACAAGTCGCCAATTCCCACACCCTGGTTGCGAAGGTGGCCTTGAGCGGCCAGACATTGTCCAAACAAGCCGCGCCAGCCCGGTTCGCGGGGCGAGTAGGCGTTATCGCAGATATCCGGATCAAAGTGGGCAAGGTCTTTGCTGCTGACTTTCCCGTTTGATGTTTTTACCGCAAGATCATTAATAAGCTTTCCCAAATCCACGCCCTGAGGTCTCAGATCCCTGTATCTGATCGAGTATTCCCTGCTACAATCCGACGCTGGGATTGGCAATGATACTATTGTATCATCCTCAAGAATGGGGCTGGGAGACCCGCCATAGCTACTGTCAAAGCCTTTACGCGAAAAAATGATTTTCATTGGCCACACCTTGGACATTGCCGCTTTAAAAAATCTCTGGGTTCGCTATTAATACCTTTGGTCAATCGACTAATGAATTCGATTACTTCTTCAATGGTATTCAGCTCGAATTTGCTTCTGTGGCCTCTGCCCACCACAATCTTCTGTAAGATTCCGGAAGGTAGTTCCTTCGCATCTTTGCCAAAGTAGTAAAAGTCATCCCTGGCTGACACAAGAACATATTCAGATCTTGTATCTCGTTGGAATTCGTCCGGACTATGAAAAGCACCTCTAACTTGCTTATACGGCATATTTTCCTTGGCTCGGTAGTACATGTTGTCTCCACACCTTCTTTTATTGTCTTGAGATTTTGGATCTGGTTTCTTCAGATCGAAGCGTGGGTCTTTGAAGTACTGCTCGAAAGTGATTTTTTCTTTCACTTTCATCGCATAGACGAGTTTGTTACCATGAGATTTTCCGCTAAGACCTACAATCCAGTCTCCAATTTGGGCGGCATTCCTGCTACTGGCTTTACAAGTAGCAAGTGTGCAATATCCCCAGAATGGATTTGGGGCAAAGCCTGTGTCATTCGTGATTACGTAAGAAAACAAACGCATGGTTCCTCTCCTTCCTTTATTCAGTGTATTATCAAGTGGCAATTGCATTGTTTTCACACTTTAAATTTTCGTCAAGGTTTATCTGGTGAGAACGTTGACAAACACACTTTGGTTATGAGTATCAAGTGAAATTGCAAAAAGTATCACTTTCAATCTGAAATCTATCAATTGGAACATACAGAGGGTTAACCTTAAAAGACCGTTGCACATCCCGATTTATCGAAATACAGACATCCAAATATGCTGGTTGTGGGGCATATTTTTGTAAATCTATTCCCGCCCACCGCCCTCAAAGGAGTAGGGCTTCACCCTACAACCCATTATTCATCGGTCTTCTGATGTTAATGGGGTGGGGACGTCCTCGTCACCACAAAGTGAGACGAGGTTGAAAAGGCATTGGGATCCGGACAAGGTGTTTGGTATGCAGCAGGAGTGATGTCGCCCCTGACGGGGCTTGGGTGGTGGTTGTGGGGTTGCGCCTGTACAGGGGTTACGCTTCGCT
>JAQUHL010000180.1 GCA_028683635.1 Candidatus Cloacimonadota bacterium | reverse complement strand
GAATCTCTATGTACCCATCTATGAAGAATATCTTTCGCTCAGGATGCAGAATCTTCCTGCCTTTTATGATGGTTTCGAACTAAACACAGACCAATGGACCTTTGATACCGGCTGGGGATTGACCGATGAGGTAAGTTATAACGGAACCGGCAGTTGCAGCGATAATCCTGATGGCAACAACGGAAGCACCAGTGGCAGTGCCACCTGTAACTATCTGATCGACCTAAGCACTGCAAATTCTGGGAGTGTATCCTTTTGGGTGATGAATGATAATCCCTACCCCGGGGGATACAATTATTTCGCCATCTTTGGTGATAGTGTGGCTTTGCACAATGTGGACTACTTTACCGGCAGTATGGACTGGACCCTGATGACCTATCCGCTCACGGCTTATCTGGGTAAAGTAATCCAACTTAAGTTCGGACGTGTTTTTGCAGCCTATTCTGAGCAATCTTACTTTTATATTGATGATCTCAGGATTTTCATCAATCAGGGTTCATCTGTGCCCAACCAGGATGTCATCCTACCTGGTCTCAAACTAAAGATCCATGCCTATCCCAATCCCTTTTCCCAGAGTGTAAAACTGCTGGTCGATAATCCCCCCAAAGGTATAAGGGAACTGAGCTTTGAAATCTATAACCTGCGCGGGCAGAAAATCAGCACTCTCGACACTATGAGCTTGACAGAAGATCGGCCTTACCTAAGTTGGAACGGCAGAGATTTTTCCGGGAATAAGGTCGGCAGCGGCGTCTATTTTTTGCGTGCCAAATCCCGGGGCAAGACTCTGATCACCATGAAATTATTGAAGATAGGAGCCTAAGCAACATTGAGCGATATCCGACTTGAGAATCTTAGCAAGGATTTTGGAAGTTTCAGGGCAGTAGAAAACGTAAATCTTGAAATCAAAAGCGGAGAGCTGTTTTCCTTTCTCGGTCCCAGTGGTTGCGGAAAGACAACCCTGCTCAGGATGCTGGCAGGCTTTGAAATCCCCAATACCGGCAAGATCCAGATCGGAAACAAAGATATCACTCAACTCCCGGCCTATCGCAGGCAGGTCAATACTATCTTCCAAAACTATTCTCTTTTCCCGCATATGTCCGTGTTCGACAACGTCGCCTTCCCGCTCAAGATCCGCAAACAACCTGCTAGTACCATCAAAAGCAGTGTTCTGGAAATGCTCTCCCTCGTGAAAATGGAGGATCAGCATGCCAAGTATCCCGATCAGCTCAGTGGTGGTCAAAAACAAAGGGTGGCAATTGCCCGAGCGCTGATCAACAAACCTGAAGTGCTGCTGCTGGATGAACCTCTGGCCGCCCTCGATCTCAAGCTCAGGCAACACATGCTGATCGAACTGATGAACATCCACGACCTGGTGGGCATCACCTTTATCTATGTAACTCACGACCAGGGCGAAGCAATGAGTATCTCGGACCGGGTGGCAGTTATGAACCAGGGCAAGATCATCCAATCCGGTCCACCGGACGATATCTATGAACGCCCCTCCAGCATCTTCAGTGCCTACTTCATCGGCGAGACCAATCTTATCAGCGGGACAGTCAGCCAGGTGCACGATGATTACATTGAGCTCAAGTGCCAGATCGACAAAGATGAATTTCTGGAGTTGGATAGCACCATGCACTTTACTCCCTTACCCGGGAAAGAGCTAACCATGTCTCTCCGCCCGGAAAAGATTGCTATCTCCCGTTCCAAACCCCGCACTCAGGATGACATCAATTTCGTTCGCGGCACGATCGAAGATATACTCTATCTTGGCACCCATACCCAATACATCGTCCGGGTGGGCAAGCTCAGGATCAGGGTCTTCAGCCAGCATAAACGGGTCTATTTTGATGAAAAAGCGCTGGATTGGGAAGAACCCGTCTGGCTCTTCTGGCATGATAGTGATACCTGGCTGATCGATGAAGTGGCTTCGGATACGTCACCTTCGGGGTCTGATCTCGAGATTGCATCACCCTATAGCAGAGCGGTCAAAAAGCTCGGGAATCAGAGGATCTGAGCTTTTGATGAACGACCTGGAACTTAAAGCAGCAGCCCGCAGAAACCGTAATAGCTGGATCCTTACCGCCCCGGCTTTGTTATGGCTGACGGTCTTTTTCCTGATCCCATACCTGATAGTGGTGGTCTATAGTTTTCTCACTCCGGATATTTATGAAGTCAAGTTTCGTCTGTCCCTTACCTCCTACCTGGACGTGGTTAGCAGTGCCTATTTGCGTTCTCTCTTTCTGGCCTTCAAGCTTGCCTTTCAGACCACGGCGATCTGCCTTCTCATCGGCTATCCAGTAGCCTATTTCATTGCCCGCAGCAGCGAGAAAATCAAGAACACGCTGTTGATCCTGATCATTATTCCGTTTTGGACAAATCTAATCATCCGCATCTTTTCCTGGAGGATATTTCTCTCCTACAACGGAGTTTTGAACGATACCCTGATGCGGATCGGCCTGATCTCATCACCCCTGGAGATCATGAGGACGGATCTGGCCGTCATCCTGGTAATGGTCTATGTCTATCTTCCCTATATGATTTTGCCGCTCTATAGCGTGCTGGAAAAGATCGATTTCACTCTTCTGCAGGCGGCAATGGACTTGGGAGCAAATGAAGCCAAGGCATATTTCAAGGTAACCCTGCCTCTTTCTGCAGAAGGGATCTTTGCCGGGAGTATCCTGGTCTTTATCCCAGCTCTGGGGGCCTATCTGATCCCCCAATTGGTGGGCAACCAGCAATCTCTTTATATTGGGCAGATTATTACATACAAGATCAAAAATATCCCCCGTAACTGGCCACTGGCCTCGGCTTTATCGCTGGTCTTGCTCTTTTTGGTGGCACTGCTTTTGGTGCTGATGTTCACAGCCTATAAAAGGCGCAAAGACAAGCTGAAGGGGCTGGTGGCGTGAAGCTGAACTTATCTCCTGCCAAGCTCTATAAATCTTTGAATCTCACCATCTTTACTGCGGTGATCGTGTTTCTATATATCCCGATTCTGATCCTGGTTATCTTCAGTTTCAACGATGCTAAAATCATCACTTCCTGGAAGGGATTTACCTTCAAATATTACCAACTCCTGCTCCAAAACACTGATATCAAATATGCCTTCCAAAATACCATCCTGATTGCCGTGCTTTCCACTCTGCTTTCCACGGTTTTGGGAGTTCTCACGGCTTTGGGGCTGGAAAACAAGGCCTTCAAAGGAAGAAAGGGAATCCAGCTTTTAATCTATATTCCCCTTGTCATTCCTGATATCCTGATGGGTGTTTCTCTGGCTCTGCTTTTCAATTTTGTCCGGATCAATACCGGCATGTTCACTGTTCTGATCGCCCACATCACCTTTTGTATCAGCTATACCATCATCGTCATTCAGAGCCGTTTGGAAGGATTCGATCACTCCCTGGTCGAAGCTGCCATGGATCTGGGAGCTAAACCCGCCCAGGTCTTCTGGAAGGTGAAATTTCCCCTGATGATGCCGGGTATTGTTGCTGCTGCTCTCTTGGCGTTCACGCTGTCCATAGACGATTTTATCATTACTTTTTTTACCTCGGGAAGGGGCTTTGATACTTTGCCAATCTACGTCGAAGGTACAATTCGCCGGGGCGCGATCACTACCATCAATTCTCTTTCCACTCTGATGATAACCTTTACCCTCTTCCTGGTGGTGGTTAGCAAAAGGATCCGCAAGATTATCCTCTGATCCACCCATCCAGCATTTTCTGTCCCCAACTTAAAAACCAAAACCCCCATCCCTAAGAATCCCAAAACCTAATAAACCTCGATAATGACAGGTATCAACCTATGCTACAGACGGCTCCCCCGTACATGCGTAGCAGCCGCATTTTCCGTTCAATCCTTTAATCCCTATTCTATAACTGACGAAATGAATCCCGTGTTACCTTACGAAGTTGTTCCCCTGTGCCTCTGTCCACTCAGTGTCCTTAGTGTAAACAGTCAATTCCACCCTATTGGTAAAAAAAACTTGCAAAGAACGAGCGCTTTCAAAATCGTGGAATCAGTGAAAAATTAAAAAAATAGGAGCCATTATGGAAAAAATGATGCTATTGGGCGATGAAGCTTTGGCACAAGGTGCGCTGGATGCTGGTATCTCCGGATTCTTTGCCTATCCGGGAACTCCCTCCACCGAGATCGTGGAATATGTACAGCGCAGTAAACAAGCCATTGAAGCTGGGATTCACCGCACCTGGTCGTCAAACGAAAAAA
Source organism: Candidatus Cloacimonadota bacterium (assembly GCA_028683635.1). Classification (GTDB taxonomy): domain Bacteria; phylum Cloacimonadota; class Cloacimonadia; order Cloacimonadales; family Cloacimonadaceae; genus JAQUHL01. Next base: position 434 of record JAQUHL010000180.1, on the reverse strand, counting down.
CCGCTGTGGAATCTGCGATAGGGATGTCCTATGCAGGTAAAAGAACCATGGCCTGCATGAAACACGTGGGGCTAAATGTGGCAGCGGATCCTTTTATGAATTCTGCCTTTACAGGTGCAAATGGCGGGATAATAATCACGGTGGCGGATGATCCCTCCATGCATTCTTCCCAAAATGAGCAGGACAGCCGCTATTATGGCAAGTTTGCGATGATCCCAGTGCTGGAACCTTCAAACCAGCAAGAGTGTTATGACATGGCATTTTGGGGATTTGAGCTTTCGGAAAGATACCATATTCCCGTGTTGTTACGTCTGACCACCCGGCTATCGCATTCCCGCTCAGCGGTTCAGAGGAGAAAGCCACTTATGCAAAATCCCTTGAAAAAGCCGGATGACCCCTATCAGTTTGTCCTGCTGCCTGCCATAGCACGCAAA
>JAQUHL010000179.1 GCA_028683635.1 Candidatus Cloacimonadota bacterium | reverse complement strand
CAAACCCAGACTTTGTTCATTTTCCCAGAGCTAAAAAGGACAGAACGGATTTTGATTTTAGCTTCAGTGGCCTGAAAACAGCCGTCAAACAGCATTTAAGTACAATGGACAGCAATGACATCTCCCTTCACAAAGCTGATCTTGCTGCTTCCATTCAGGCAGCTATTGTTGAGCCTCTGGTACAAAAATCCATCCGCTGGTCTCTGAATCACAGGGTTCCACGTATCTTACTTGCTGGAGGAGTAGCTGCCAATTCCCATCTTCGATCCACTCTGTCTCTGGCAGGTGAAAAGCATGGCATCGAAATCTACTACCCTTCCTTACAACTCTGTCTGGACAACGCTGCAATGGTTGCTGCCGCTGCTATTCCCAAGCTGAAAAAAAACATGTTTTCCCCCCTTGATGTCAATGCCTCTTCGCTCAAGGGAACCAAGCTGATGTAGGCATATTTCCCAGCCTTTGACATGAAACCCTTGCTTTATTATATTTTCATAGTAGCGATCATTCCTGGTATGCTTATTGGTGTTCAAACTCAGGAATCAAAGATAAATTTCACAGATCATGGAGGTACTCAAACTTACCTCTCCATGCGTTATCCCGGCTATGAAAAAGAATTCCTCCTGGGGCATTATGACCCTGCCACTTATCCAAATTTTTCAAAGGCGTATCGTTTTTGTAAAGAAGGCAATATCTACCTTCTGGATGAAGTATACGATGCCTTTATTGAGATGGCGGAGGCTGCGCAGAAGGACAATATCCACCTCAATATCATATCTGCCTGCAGGAATTTCAACCATCAAAAAGCCTTGTGGGAAGCAAAGATATCCCAGCTCTCTGCAGGATTATTCCAGTTCCTCGACCCTCTGAGACAAAAGCAAATAGTTGAGCTCGCTCTTCAGTTTACAGCCATGCCAGGAACCTCAAGACACCATTGGGGAACCGATCTTGATCTCAACAGCTCGGATCCAAACTTTTACGATTCTGATGCAGGTATAAAAATCTACAATTGGCTGCTTGCCAATGCAGCCGATTTTGGCTTCAGACAGGTGTACAGCGCTCACCAAGACCGTAGCGGTCATGATGTGGAACCCTGGCACTGGTCCTACTACCGACTATCCATCCCCATGTATTTCAACTATATAGATAAGATAAAAAATTCTGATATCAAAGGCTTTAGCGGAGATGCCTATTTAAGCGAACTACATATTATCCCTATGTACGTTTCTGGTATTAACCCAGAAATGAAATAATAGAAATCTGCCTGATGAGATTTGGATTCATGATCTTCTCCAGATAATTCAATTTGCACTCATGAGTGATAGGAGTGTATATTTTGATAATTGATATCCTGCCAACTGTGCTGTCATAATGGCTGTCACTGTCACCTGTCCTGTCACCTTCTTCCCAAGTGCCTAAGTAGCTCATTCCTTATTTGACAGCGTTAATCACTTCTCAATCTAGCCTTAATCAAGCGTTAATAATTAACGCTTGATTAAGGGTAGATTGAGAAGTGATTAACGCCTTCGAACGAGGAATGGAGTACTGGATTCCCGATTTTCCCGGGAATAACGGGTGAAATGATGGGAAAAATTGACTTGGAAAATGATATAAGATACGATAAAAGTGTTTGACACAAAAGGGCTTTCTGAATCTTGTTCCGTAAAATAGTAATCCAGTGAGGAATAATGAAGATACTCGTTTTAAACTGTGGCAGTTCATCCATCAAATACCAGTTTATCAATATGGAAAATAAAGAAGTTATGGCAGAAGGCATCGCCGAGAAGATCGGAGAGGACATTGCTCTTTTCACCTTTAAAAGTGAGAAATATACTAAGAAGAAGCGGGAGATGGTGATAGACAATCACGAGCAGGGTCTGCAACTGATTATTGATGCTCTTTTGGACGAAGCTCATGGCGTAATCAGCAGCCTTACTGAAATTGATGCAGTCGGACACCGTCTGGTGCATGCCGGCGAGCACTATTCCGATGCTGTGGTAATTACAGACCATGTGGTGGATGTAATGACGGAATGTATTTCACTGGCTCCGCTCCATAATCCTGCCAATCTGAAGGGAATAGAAGCAGTCAAAACAAACATGCCGGAGATGCCTCAATGCGGGGTTTTTGATACTGCCTATCATCAGAGTATGCCTCACTATGCCTACCTCTACCCCCTTCCCCTCGATTTTTATACAAATCATAAGATCCGTAGATATGGATTTCACGGAACATCACATAAATTTGTTAGCCTGAAAGCAGCAGAATATCTGGGCAAAGACCTATCCGGGCTGAAAGTTATTACCTGCCATGCAGGAAATGGCGTTTCCATCACTGCCATAGACAAGGGAAAATCCATAGACACCTCAATGGGACTTACTCCTTTGGAAGGATTGATGATGGGAACCCGCAGTGGAGATCTCGATCCTGCCATCCCAATTTATATGCAAGAGCAGCTTGGATATTCGGTTGGGGAAGTGAATTCAATTCTGAACAAAAAAAGTGGTATGCTGGGTCTATCTCATTTGTCAAATGACATGCGTACTATTGAAGAAGAAATACTCGAACGCCAGAATCCACGTGCCATCCAAGCTCATGATGTATATTGCTACCGGATCAAGAAATACATCGGTGCTTATTTTGCCGCCTTGAATGGACTCGATTTATTGATCTTCACTGGTGGAGTGGGCGAAAGAATGCCAATCATGCGGGCTCAGGTATGCGAAAACATGGAAGCATTGGGCATTAAGCTCAACCCTGAAGAAAATGCCCGCTTTTCGGATGAAATCCAGGTATTGAGCGCTCCGGATTCCAGGGTAACCGTTCTCAAAGTCCCTACAAATGAAGAACTGATGATTGCACTTGAAACACAAAGGTTACTTACTAAATAAGCTATGAACAACATCAATCCCAGCTTTTACAAGCTGCTTTTCGAGCAATCCCCCGTCTCAATCTGGGTGGAGGATTTTTCCCAAGTATATCGTTATTTATTACGTTTAAAAGAAGAAGGTGTTTCCAATATCAGGAGCTACTTCTCCACCTATCCAGACAAATTTATCGAGTGTATCAAGCAACTGAGAGTAGTTGATATCAATAATGCAACCCTCAAGCTCTATAAGGCAAAATCCAAAACCGATCTGGTAAATTCAATGGACATGATCTTTCGGGATGAAGCTCAGGCTTGTTTGCTGGAATCAATTGTTGCCCTGTCAGGTAACAAGCACAGCTTTGAGGGGCAAGGCGTCAATTACGATCTTAATGGTAATCCCATTACCATCAAGATATCCTGGACTGTTACGGGAAGCGACATCTCGGATTATGAGAAAGTGATAGTCGTGATCCAGGATATGTCTCGGTTGGTGCAGACCAGGACTGAGCTTGAAGAGCGGGAAGCTCTATTCCGTTGCATCTTTGAGCAGTCTTCTGAAGGAATGGCTTTGATCGATAAAAGCGGGAAAGTAACCTTGGTAAATGAAGCTTTGGAAAAGCTCACCGGTATCAAAGCCTCTGATTTTGTGGGACACTTTGTTTGGGACATCTATCACAATTTCTGCTCTTCCATTAATCTCAAGACCATGCAGGGGTTTTCAATGGAGAAGGTGCAACACATTCTGGATGATCCCACCCGTGTAAGTCCTCCCACCGAGTATAGTTTCTTCGATGACAGACACAAGCTGCATGCTCACAAGCAGACCTTTGTCCCCATTCATACAAACAAAGAATATATCTTTGCCATGATCATTACGGATATGACGCCTGTGTATCGATCCGAAGCTGTTACCAAGGTGATGCACACTGTCAGCCATGCCGTCAATGAAACTGTATCCCTCGAGGATCTCTTTGCCACCATTCACAGCGCTTTGGGAAAACTGATCGATGTGAGCAATTTTTATATCGCCCTCTATGATCCTAAGAGCAATTTGGTCACCTTCCCCTATCTGGTAGATGAGATGAATGAAGATGGCTCTCCAGTAGAAGCGGACAACACGAGTTCTCTCACTGCTCAAGTTATCTCAGAAGCTAGGACTCTGCTTCTTGATGAAGATGGAGTTATTGCCCGGACTGAAAGAAGTGGCAGTGTGGGCGTGGAATGCAAAAATTGGCTGGGAGTCCCTCTGGTTCTATCCGAGCAGGTAATTGGAGCAATCGTGGTACAGAGTTATAACAAGCCCGATCTTTATGATCATGATGATAGCCTGGTACTGGAATCAGTTTCGGAGCAAATAGCTTTTGCCTTACATAAAAAACAGACTGATGATAACGTCAATGTTCTTCTGCAGGCCATTGAGCAAGCAGGAGAAGGCATCGTCATCTTCTCACCACAGGGTTTCATTCGCTATGTAAATACCATATTTGAAAAGATTACCGGCTACAAACGCACAGATCTGATCGATAAACCAGTTGAGTATCTGCCCCTGGATCAGAATAGCAGGATTGATATGCAACACTCCTGGCTAAGAGTGCGTTCGTCACAGCCCTGGCGGGGGAAAGTGGAACTAATCCGTAAGGATGGTGCAAAGATCACTCTCGATATGGTGGTTAAACCGGTCGTGGATAGCGATGGGGTACTTTCCTCGATAATTGCCAGTTGCAAAGACGTCACTTATGAGATTCTTCGGGAAGAACAGCTCAAGCGAACCCAACGTCTGGAAGCTATAGGACGCTTAACAGGCGGGATT
>JAQUHL010000178.1 GCA_028683635.1 Candidatus Cloacimonadota bacterium | reverse complement strand
ACAGGCCATCATCCATGGCCGACATCAGTTCTTCCAGGGAATACTTATCCGGCTGGATGAAGATATTCCCCATCCGCACGATGGGTGAATACTGGAAATCTTCAGCAATACTGTGCCCGGTGATGGGTTCTCCCATCTCGCCGGCAGTGAAGCGGTCGTGCAGACGTGCTGTTAACACACCATTGGTCATCAACTTCACTGGTCTCACTGCGACTCCTTCATCGTCATAATGATAATATCCCAGTTGGTTGGGAAGAGTGGCATCATCGATAATGGTGAGAATCTCCGTGCCCAGTTTGGTGCCGAGCTTCATCTTCTCTCTCAAGGCAGGAAGATCACGAACAATATCTGCCTCGGAGAAATGACCAAAGGCCTCATGTGTGAATACTCCCGCCATACCAGGATTCAAAATCATTTTATATGTCCCTGCCACCACGGGTTCTGCAGAAAGCAGATCGGCAGCTATTTTGGCTTTGGCAAGAGCTTCCTCTTCCCTGGAGCGCACCTTTTGAAAGCCATTACTGCCTCCAAAGGCAAAGCGTACCGGCTGGGTAAGAGAGCCTTCCTGCGCGATGATTCCCCCTGCGAGCCTTGATGTTACCAGTTCTTCATTGATCTCACTTCCCTCGCTGTTATAGAAATACTTGTTACGATAGGTATCAGAATAAGCTATCTCCACATTGGCAATCCTGGGTTGCCCGAAGAGCAAATCAGAATAGTGGCGGGTGATCTCGATCTTTTCACTCAGCGATATATTCCGGGGATCTTCCTCAAGAGGGGCTTTCACGGTATCGATAACCTTCGGGGCAGGAGCCAACACTTTGGGAATAGCCTGGTTGGCAGCCAGAATCCCCGCATTTTCCACAGCTTTGCGGATTGCTGCTTCAGCCTGATTCGCTTTTGTGAAGGATACTGAAGCCAAAGCACCATTATATAAAACTCTCAAAACATATCCATCCCCTGTATTTGAATCACAGGAACGGATCTCCTTCTTACTCATAACCACTCGATCCACATGCTTCGTCTCATAACGGATATCAAAGTAGTCCACCTTTAAAGCAGCGGTCATTTTCTTCAGATTTTCGATCATTACATCTCCTATCTTTCTTTTTACCATACGTTTGGCGCCAGCATCGGGGGCAAAGAGAGGTTCTGAATCAAAAGATCCGAAACCAGGCTCGACCTCAGCCGGCCATCTAACAAAAATTCTGAATTGGTGAACACATGGCTGTGCTGCCCAATCAGAGTATTCAATATTTGCGCCTTGATCCCCCTGAGGACGGATCCCGGCAACACCTGGGAGATTGCTTCTCCCCACATCCTATAAGCCTTTCTGCCTTTGTCAGTTAACTGCACCGAAGTATTCGGTTTGTTGTTGATGAAGCTCTTGCGGATCTTGATGTATCCACCCTGGGACAGCTTGGTCAAGTGGGTGGTGATGTTACCAGAGGTGAGCCCCGTGCGGTTCATCAAATCCAAATAATCAAGTGCTTCATTCTGATTCAACAGAAGGATTATCATCAGCCTGGCAGGATTGTGAATCGTGGAATCCAAATTCCCAATCTGCCTTATCACACTATCTGTTACCATGTCTTCCTCTCCTCCACCTGGTATGGATCGCTGAGAACTATCGGCAGTCTCTGTCTGCCATTTTACGTTCTATACACAAAGTGTCTTGAAATGCAAGATACTTTATCTGTCAAGAACTTTATTCTTTTTTTCGAATATCATCACTGTATAATATTGGGGTGCTATGTGATAGCAAATTATCACCGATGTACTGCATGCGGTGTACCTGGTAGGATTAGGGCTTATAATTCTGGTTTTTCTGTGTAACTGCCAGTTTCTGCAATCCCTGTCATTCCAGTCATTCCCCAAAAACCGAAAAGATGTTTCCACAAAGGCATCCACAAGCTTCCTTGCTTGAAGACGTTAATCACTCCTTAATCTAGCCTTAATCAAGCGTTAATTATTAACGCTTGAGTAAGGCTAGATTAAGGAGTGATTAACGCCTTCGAAGGGGGAAGTGGTAACATGGGATTTATCCCGTCAGCTATAGTTTTATTCCCGCCCACCATTCTAAAAGGGGTAGGGCTTCGCCCTATAACCCGTTATTCAATGTTCTTGTTATGCGTTATGGGGTATGGGGTATGGGGTATGGGGTATGCGTTATGCGTTATGCGTTATGCGTTATGGGTTATGGGGTACGAGCAGGAGTCATTTGCGCTCATCTGCGTCTTTTTCTGCGCAAATCTGCGTGAAACTCTCTTTTACGTAGCATCTGAATGCCACGATACATATACCTTCAACGTTTTATCCCAATCGGGAAATCAGGGATACTATTGGGGATTATCGCTGTGGGGGATTGCTTGCCACCTGTAAGTTCTTTTACCCTTTGTGCTATAAAGGCATCCAGGGTTTTTACGGTAATGGTGCCTTTGCCAAAGAGGTCTGCCTGGCCGTTGATACCTTCTATCAAAGCTTTGGTAAAAGCGCCATTACCCCATTTGCTGTCTTCCAAAGAAAACTGTCTGCCGGTGGATGAAGTAAAAACGATAGCTCCACTTTCGGCATCCGAAAGTTCATTTACCAATATATTTACATCCGGCAAAGCTCTTCTGCCTCCCCACACATTCCCGGAATGACAGGCATCCACAAACATCAGAACCTTTCCGGCGATGGATGAAACTGTGTCTTTGAGCTCCGTAAACTTCAAACATGTACGCCGGATGCTCTCCAGATCTGCTTCATAGGGCATATAGTAAAACACATTGTTGTTGTCGTTGATGCCATGTCCTGCCAAAAAGATAATCGCGATATCCCTGCCTGTGGTTTCATTTTGGATCCATTCCAAGGCATCCAAAATATTGTCTTTGTTTGCATCTTTATCGGTCAAAGTGCGCACCACTACATCTCTGTAAAGCCCACCTTTTTGTCTTTGCAATACTGCGCTAAAGTCTCTGGCATCTTTGGAGGCAAACCCTAGCTTATAATCCGGCTTTTGATAGTCGCTTACCCCTATCGCCAAAAGATAGAGAGTGGGTTTGAGCACATCCGGAGTAAAGCTTTGTCCTATCCATTGCATTCGTACTTCGGAAGGACTGCTCCAGCCATGCTTGTTTTCTGCCACTATAGAGATGGATACATCCCGGGGCGGAAGATTCAAACTTTTGCGCATAGCACCCTTGGAGCCTGCCGGAATCAGGCCGCGTTCATTTTCCACCGGCCTGCCATCGATTAAAAAACGAACTCCCAATATTGGCTCTCCACCCGGTGAAGTAGCGCTATATTCGATTGTAACCTGTTCTTTATCAAAGCCTTGGTTGTGAACCGGACTGATGATCCTTACCACCGGAGGAAGGATTTTAGTGATGGGAGTTTCGCTTTCTTTGCGGTTATTATCCATATTTGCCAGGCGCAAGGCACTATCTTCATCGTAGGTTACCAGTATATTATCTATTACATCGGGTCTATAATAACGATCGCGAAAACGTGAAGCAGGAAAGTAAAGAGCTTCACGATCCGCACCTTGGTTTAGATGCCATCCTATCAAATCCTCAGCTCCCACAGAGCAATCATAATACCCCTGGGGAGTCCACAGGAGCCAGCGGTTGCCATCCGGATGCAAATACAATGACAGCAAGTGTTTACCGTCCTGCATTCTATACCAGCGAATAATGCCATCACTCATCCCTGCTATAGCAGCTTTGCCATTATCTGTGATATTTACGCACAGTGTAGTTGCCTGTGTATATGTGCTCCATAGCTTGTTTCCGGAAGTATCCAGGCTATGTAGGTTCAAGTTTGATCCAAAAAGCAATCGCTGCCCATCCATAGTAATATCTACTGCAAAAGACCATTCATTTGCACTCAGGAAGCTAAGAGCCTTTCCATTTAGCTTGGGTGAAAGTGAGTTCGCCCAATCCGTTACTTTGAGGCTATGTCTTTTCTCTGAATGCTGCTTTCCGGAGCTAAAAGGGCTATCCTCCAGAGATCTTTTTTCTATATCAAAGCTAATGGCATTACCCTGGAATGGAGTGATCCCGATTTTCTGCCCCGTGGGGCTTACCCTCAGATGGGTTTTATCCTTGGCACTATAATTATTTGTCTCCGCAGCTTTATAGATTTGCTTATTGCCCCCGGAATCAAATACTCCCCAATCCGGATAAGCCCCTCCGAAGGCAATTCCATTATCCGGAAGTGCCTTGATATCCATAATCGTATTTTTTCCGGCTGCAATGTCCCGATAGGTTCCTCTGCCTCTATTATCCCAAATGCGTAGCATATACCACCACTTACCATCGAGGGCTTTTCTGTATGTTCCCCCTGCGATAAGCTGATTGCCGGAGGATGAGAATGATACTTTATTCAAAAGCTTGTTCACATCATCCGCTCCGCTGATATCGGGTTCATAGAGCAGCTTTAAGCTTTTGGCATCAAATACCTGCACTTGGGGGCTATCTGTGTAGCCCACTGCCAAGAGCTCTCCATTGGGTGAAAATGCGAGTGAATAGGGCTGTTTACCTGCCAAAGCAGCAGTCTCTTGGATCAGTTTGAATGATGTGTCATAAAGGCGCAGCTTGCCATCAATGGATACGCTTGCCAATCTGCCACTTCTGTCCCAGGCGATATTGCTAGTAATATCTCCATAAGAACTTAGGTTTGCCACTTCTGAGATTGAT
>JAQUHL010000177.1 GCA_028683635.1 Candidatus Cloacimonadota bacterium | reverse complement strand
AATAATGAACTCATATATATGAAATCATCCTTTGATGGTATAGTATGGTCAGCTACTTCCACAATCCTTTCTGTTTTCGGCACAACTCCTTCTCTAAACGAAAATGTTCTTTCTCCGGTCATGGTAGATAATGGTCACAACTATTTGCTTTGGACGGTCAATACCAAAGTTGATCCCAGAAGTGTGTATCTAAGGTATGGAAGCAGTTCTTACGGGAATTGGTCTGAACCAATTCTGACAGATATCGGAGAATTTCCATTGGAGTACAGATTATGGCATATGGACGTGGAATACATTGATGGATATTATCATATGCTGGCTGCAGTGGGCTTGCCAAGCACCCAGGAGGGAAGAGTTCTTTATCTGGGGAAATCCGTGGACGGAATACATTGGATATTTGGCTCACAACCGATAATGACCGGCATTCAAGGCGCATGGGATGCAAGGCTTTACCGTTCTGCATTTATCCAGAACGAATCAGGATTAGGGTACAAATGTTGGTATGGAAGCATGGACCATCCCCAATGGCGGATTGGATATACGGAAACTGAAGTCAACGGATATCTGGAAAGCCCACAGAACCTGCAGATAGACCAGTCATACGATGGCATGAACCATTTTCAACTCAGTTGGAATGCACCTAATTATGATGTTACGGGGTATAAAATATACTGCAATCATCAAGAAATTGCTACTCTATACAATTCTGGTCACTTCTATCAGATATCAACAAACCAGACTTCAGAGATTGATGGCTGTACCGTCCTGGCAGTTACTGCTCTCTATGATACCCTTGAATCAGATCCCGTCGTGCGTAAAATGCCCAGTTATATTAGTAATTCCATTACCCCTATTGCACAAATAGACAACATCAGTATATACCCAAATCCATTCATACATTCTTTTACTGTAAATACAGAGCAAAAAATTATCAAAAAGATGACGCTATATAACATAAAAGGGCAAGTAGTTGGATCTTGGAGTGTCGAGCGCGAAACACATATAGTGCCAGAGAACTCTCTCGGATCAGGAATTTACTATTGCGTTTTTGAAGGACATAATACAGTAGTAAAAAGGAAAATTCTACGGATAAAATAGTATACTTCCGATTCCTGATTATGCCAAGCTCAGTATTCTGTACCTAATATACTTTGAAGAAGAAAGATAGTATGTCTATGAGACTTTTACCATGTGTTCACGAAGCAACTGGTTTGAACATTTGATATCAGCTTATCCAATTTGCTGTTATCACTGAATATCTACATAAGCTCCAGGGGATAGGGATTCAGGTAGTATTGCTGGGCAAGGTAAGGCTTGTCGTATTTCCGGATGTAATGATTGAGCAGGGTAATTGGCACAATCAGGGGAAGTTGCCCAGTTCTGTAGCGCTCGATAATCTCAAGCATCTCAGCCTTTTCAAAGGCAGTCAGATCCTTTTTGAAATATCCCAGGATGTGTTGCAGGACGTTTTGATGCCGGGCCCGGGTGGCAGGATGTTTCACGGCCTTCATCACTTGCTCGGTGTAACTTGAAAGAAAGCCTGGAAGCGTTTGTTCCCTGATCTCTGCCACCATTTTTCCCAAGCTGCGATAAGCATCAGGACTGTGAGCCATGATCAGCAGCTTGTGTTTGGTATGAAAGTCCACCAGTGCGCTGGCCTTGGGGGTTTGAGATGTGAGTTTTATGAATCTGTGCATCACAAAAATCCTCACGCTGAAGCTTGCCCGAAGCGAGGGATCATTGAGCCTGCCCTCTTCCTCGAAAGGCAGGAGAGGAAAGGCATTCATCACTTCCCTTGCAAAAATCCCAACTCCCTTTTTCTGGAACAATCCTCCCCCGGGAGGATAGACTTTGACCCGCTCCATACCGCTGGAAGGGGATTTGCTTTTAAAAAGGAATCCGCATAGTTGCTGGCTCTCCAACTCCTGGATTTTGCGCTTGGAAAAGGCTTGCATCCGATCTGTATAGTCGATTTTACTATTGATGGTAATCAGCCGTGGTGCCTCAATATCCCCCACCAGCCTGAGCGCTTCCCTGGGAATGGACATCCCACATTCATGTTCCGGACAAACCGGGACAAAATCCACAAATTTACCCAGGGCTTCCGCAATCCAGGGATTGTAAGCATGCCCGCCATCATAGCGAACCTTTTTACCCAGAAGGCAGGTGCTTATCCCAATTTTCATCTTGCTTTCCATATCAGTTCCTCAAGTGTTTTTACCGTGACCTGCCTGGCACCAGGCAACTGCCCCAGATTAATCCCGCTCTTTAATGCCAATCATCTGCCCTCAAGGGCTTTAAGAACAGCCTCCGGAGTAAGGGGAAAGCTGGTTTCAGCTTCTGGATTGGATGCTTTGATGGCATCCCGGATGGCAAAATACACACTCAGACCATAGATGAAGGGGGGCTCTCCGGTTGCCTTGGAACCGAGTACGCTCGCTTGTATGGCTGGAGAGGGAAGCATTTCCACCACCAAGCGCTCAGGGATATCCCTGATCCCCGGAATTTTATAGGTTGAGGGATTCACACTGAGGTAGCGTCCCTGGTCGTTGTGCACCAGTTCCTCCATTGTACACCAACCATAGGATTGGATGAAAGCGCCGATAATCTGACCCCGGTCGATTTCATCATGCAGGCTCTGTCCATTTTCGTGGACAATGAAAGTATCCAGAAGCTGGTGTTCCCCTGTGAGCAGGTCAATCTCCACTCTGGAAAGCGCTGCTCCATAGACAAAATAGTGAAAGGGCTCACCAATCCCTTTCTCCCTGTCGAAATGAACTTTGGGAGTTTTGTAATACCCATAAGCTGCAAGGGGAATGCGATCGTTGTAGGCATAGCGAACCAACTCGGAAAAAGCGATCTTCTGCTCCGGATCCTGTTTGGCAAAAATTTTGTAATCTGCAAAGAGGATGTCTTCCTGCTTCGCAGTGATGTCATACCGTTCCTTCAAAAGGCTTTGAGCTGCCGGGAGCAGGTTTCCCCTGATCTGCAGGGCAGCATTTTTGGCTGCGTTACCATTAAGATCACTACCCGTGGAAGCTGCTGTGGGAGAGGCATTACCCACCCGCTGGCTATTATTGCTTTCCACCCGGATTTTGTCCATTGGCAGCCCCAGGATTCTGGAAACCACAAGGGCACATTTGGTACTCACCTCCTGTCCCATCTCTACCCCACCCGTGCTCAGGGATGCAGTTCCGTCTATATAAATCCAGAGCAGAGCCGAGGCCTGATTGAGCAAGGCAGTGGTGAAGGAGATGCCAAACTTAACCGGAGCAATGCCCAAGCCCTGTTTACAATCGGTGTGGTTAGCATTGAACATCTGAACTTTCCGCTTCAAATCATCATAATCCGAGATCTGGCAGAGTCTCTCAAAAATGTGGGGTGAACTGGCTTCAACAACTCCTTGCTGATATGGGGTATTATCACCCTTGCGGTAGCAGTTTTGCTTGCGGAGCATAATGGGATCGAGATCAAGTTGCTCTGCAATTTTTTGCATCAGATTCTCGATAACAAAGATGCCCTGAGGAGCTCCAAAACCTCTGAAAGCCGTGTTGGGAGGAAGGTTGGTACAGCAGGCCCGCCCCAGAATCCGAACATTGGGAATCCGGTAGATATTTTCTGCATGAAACATCGCTCTCTCCAAAATAGCGATGGAGAGATCAGCATAAGCTCCTCCATTGGCCAGCAGAGTCAGATCCAGCGCTTGGAGCCTGCCCTTGCCATCGAAGCCAATTTTGTATAAGCTTTTGAAGGGATGCCGTTTCCCTGTGATCAGCATGTCCTCGTCCCGGGTAAGCACCAATTCCACAGGTCGCCTGGACAAAAAGGCGGCCAAACCCGTTAAGCAAGCCCAAATGGTTGCATTGCGCTCTTTGCCCCCAAAGGCACCTCCCAAGCGGGGAACATCGATGATGATGTTGTGGGCCTGAATACCCAGCACGTGCGACAGCACTTCCTGTACTTCCATCGTGCTTTGGGTTGCCGTATACAGAGTTAGCTGTTGCCCTTCGCCAGGGATGGCCCGGCAGCGCTGAGTTTCCATATAAAAGTGTTCCTGGCCTCCGGATTCGATGCTACCCGAGAGCTGGTATTCGGATTCGCTTAAGGCCCGTTCCACATCTCCGCATTCAATCTTACGCTGGGGGACATACCACTGCTGAGCCCGGTCGCTTTCTTCCACGTCCAGAAGAGGTTTTAGCTCTTCATATTCAATCTTGATCTGCTTTACCGCCCTCTCTGCCTTGAGCGGATCGCTGGAGAGGACGATTGCCAGAGGCTGCCCCAAATACATGATCCGCTCTGTGGGAAAGAGCGGTTCGTCCTTGATCACGTGGCCGATCTGGTTCTCACCGGGTATGTCCAGGGCAGTGTAAATTGCCACAATGCCTGGCATTTCCAAGGCTTGGGTAGTGTCGATAAAGATCAGCCGGGCATGAGCAACCGGTGCCAGAAGCAGCTTGGCATAGAGCATTCCCGAAAGCGGAGCTTCGTCCGCTATGAAATGTGAACTGCCGGTTACATGAAGTTTTCCAGAAAGGTGATATGGGAGCTTTCTCATTTATCTTCTCCATAAGTGCCCTTTTCCAGCATCAGCCGGTAGGCCTGAAGATGGTTCCTGATCAGCTTTTTGCGATATTCTTCAGAACCCCGAACATCTGAGATTGGAGCAAATTCTCCTGCCC
>JAQUHL010000176.1 GCA_028683635.1 Candidatus Cloacimonadota bacterium | reverse complement strand
AGATCAAAAGCATCGTGGAGCATCCTTCCGTGGCAAGGAAGATCAATCCCCAGGCATACTTAAATTATCTCACCTTCCAATATGTACCGGAGCCGGATACGATGTTTGAGGGGATCAATAAGATTCCACCCGGGCACTATTTCCGGATCGATAGCTCGGGAATTCATCTGGCCTCCTATTTCACGATTCAGTTCAAGCCGGAACCGGAACGAGCCTTTGCAGATTTTGTGGCGGAAGTGCGGGAAACGATAGACAATTCCGTCAATGCCCACCGGGTCAGCGATGTTCCCAGGGGAGCATTTTTATCCAGTGGAGTGGATTCGACGATCATAACCGCCATGATGAAGCAATATGAGGACATCAAGACCTTTTCCGTGGGTTACAACGAAGGTAAATACAGCGAGCTTTCGGATGCCAAGAAAAGTGCCGAGAAACTGGGCACCGAGCACCATGAATATATCATTACCGCCGCTGAATACCAAAGCATGTTGCCCAAGCTGGCCTGGCACCAGGACGAGCCGGTGGCGGATCCTTCTGCCATATCCATCTTTTTCCTGGCCAGAATGGCACGCGAGCACATCACAGTGGTGCTTTCCGGAGAGGGAGCGGACGAGCTATTCGGAGGTTACAACATCTACCATGAGCCTACCTCGCTGAGGGTGTTCAATTATGTGCCTTCGGTTCTGAACCCGGTGATCCGCTCGATAGCAAGCCTGATTCCGGATGGTGTTTCTGGCAAAAGCTTCCTTCTTAGGGGAACTCAAAGCCTGGAAAACAGGTTCTTTGGCAATGCCAGGATCTTCGGTACCGAAGCTAAAAAGCGCATCACCAACCTCGATAGAAACACCTTTGGCAAATACTTCGACGCCACAAGAATCACCAAGCCCTGGTATCAGAGATGCGCCGGGCTCGATGATGAAACGCGGATGCAATATATTGATCTCAATACCTGGCTGCCAGGCAATATTCTGATGAAGGCAGATAAGATGACGATGGCGAATTCCCTGGAACTGAGAGTGCCCTTCCTCGATATCGAAGTGCTCAAGCTCATCCAACGCATTCCCACCAAATACAAGATCACCGCCGGAACTACCAAATATGTATTGCGTCAGGCTTTCAAGGATATCCTGCCTCCGGATGTAACCTCCAAGCGCAAGCTGGGCTTTCCGGTTCCGCTGAGGTTATGGCTCAAAAAGGAATTTTATCCCTGGGCCATCGAACAGCTCTCCACCGGGGACTGCCAGCCCTGGGTAAACAAAACTCATGCCCTCAAACTTTTGGAAGATCACAAGGCGGGGAAAGCCGATAACAGCCGCCCCCTCTGGACGATCCTGATGTTCCTTTTGTGGAAGGATGCTTTTCGGGTGAGTGCATGAGAAAAGCTTTGCACATTGCAGTGCTTGCTGTCTGCCTGGCTTGGATGCTTGGGTCCCAGGGGCTCAGGGCCTCGGAGCAGGAGTATCTGGATACCTTTATGAAGATCAGGGCTGATGCTTCGGGCAAGGAAGTGGTGTTTCACTGGACGGGCTCGGTATATAGTTTCATCCCGGGCGAAAAGCGGATGCACCTCTTTGATTTTGAGGGTTTCAATGTGGGCAGGGCAATTAGGGTGGAGGATGGATTCCAGCTTCTCACCAGGGAAGCGGGGTTTTTCAAGGACCCCGGAACAGGCAGGATTCTGGAAAAATGGCGCAATCCCCTTAGCAACCGGGAGGTACCGGTAGTTCATATCTGGAACGATCCAGTGAATCAGGAGATTACTTTTACGCAGGAATATCTGCCCTATATCAGCAAATTCTTGCCTTCCACAGACCTGGGAGATGAAGTGTGCTTCAACCAGGAGATTTTTCCTTATTATACATCGCCCCTGCCCAGAAAGGACTTCCCGGAATACTCTCAGAGCGATGTTTACCAGGCTGCGGAGTTTTTCCAATTCTTTGCAAAGAAAAGCGGTATCGGCAACCCGGAGCTTACTTCGATACCGGCAACCATTAGCTGGACCAGGATCAGCCCCTGGATGCCATTCATGCGGATGGGGGACCGGGAAGGGAACCTGGTATTCGTCTGCCGGGGCAGTAAGCTTAATAATGGATTCGCAGACCTGCCACCGGTGATAAAAGACTATGTGGCAACCAATAATCCAATATTTTCCCAGGCTCCTGAAGAATACTCGGAACCAAATGAGACGAGCTGGACTTTCTTCCGGAAACTGCTGGAACAGGAAATGCAAAACAACATCCCCCAAGGGAGGGAACGATGAAAAAAAGCTTGCTTGTTCTATTCATGCTGCTGATTCTGGTAGCAGTTTTTGGCCAGGAACTGATGCCCTGGCAGTATATTCGTCACAGTGCAAGAACCAATGAAGGATATGTCCATTTCAGGTTCAATGCGCTGGATCAGACGCTCACAAACAATGAATTTCATTATCGGACAGGAACGGGGAACTGGATCTTGTGCGATGTTCAGGATCTGGGAGAACTCGAGTACGAAGCCCAGGTGCCCTATGAACCTGGCAACGAGATGAATTACCGGCTCAGATCCCAAATGAGTTATGAAGGGCAGGAAATTGTGATCCTGGACACCTCTGTGGCCGCCAACGATGCCTTTCCACCAGCTGCAGACGACCTGGCGCAGATCGCCGTCGATCCTGAAGGCGATACCGAAGTCGAATCTGCCAATATGCTCGATATCACAGAGACCTGTGTGGCATCCACTGATAACAAAATCCATTCAGTCATTGCCAATCTGCAGGGCAGCTTCCCCACCATGAATTCCCTCACTTCCTACAATCTGTATATGACAACGATAATCAATCCAGAGACTGCCATTACGGATTCCACCGTCTATGCCATGGTCTACACATTCAACATCCCCGGGGTTATCTCCACGGGGCTCTATAAGCTGGGTGTGGATGCCGGGATGAATCCGGTGTTTGAACAATTGGGCAGCATCCAATCCCAGGTGACGGGCGGCAAGCTGTATATGGCCTGCAATATGGATGATCTGACTTCTGATCCCAGCTTTGGAGCCTGGCCGAACCTTTCCCATGCTTTAGCTCTGGCTTCGGTCACAATCAGGGTAAATGTCGATCTCAGCACCATGGAACCCGAACTGCTATTTGGAGATTATTCTTCCCCGGCAATGGTGATCTTCAATCAGAGATTGTATCAGGCGCAGACAAACACCCTTCCGATGCTGGAAAACATTGCAGTTACGCCGGTGGGGCAGGAGAAGCTGGTTTCGGTGGATTATTCTGATGCAGACGAAGATTTTCCGCTTTTTGCCAGGCTGGTACTCGAATCCGGAGATGAATATCCGCTGCTTCCCAGCCTGCTGGATTATTCCGAAAGTGTGCTCTATTCGGTACGTGTTCCGGAAGAGGAGGAGCTTCTTGGTGCCTATCTGAGTTTTTCGGATAATGCCTCGGAATTCGTCAATCTGTATATGCCCATCACCTCGATAGAAGATCAGATCCAGGCGCTTCCCGGGCTATCGGTTTTGCTTCCCAATCCCATCCGGAGCTTTGGTGTTCCCATCCAGATCGGGGGACTTAAAAACGGTGGCCTGACGATCGGGATCTATAACCTCAAAGGCCAGAAACTGGGTAAGATCCATGAGACGGAGAACAAAACACAAGAGCTCAGGATAAACTGGGATGGAAGAGTTGGTGGTCAGCATTTAAGCTCGGGTCTGTATTTTATGAAAATCAGGCAAACTGGTATGTCCCGCACGGTGAAATTTGCCGTGCTCAAATAGGAGATAGAATTTATAGATGTTTATAGACCATGCAAAAGTCCGGGTTAAAGCTGGAAATGGCGGTGACGGGGCAGTATCCTTCAGGCGGGAAAAATTCATTCCCAAGGGTGGACCGGATGGCGGTGACGGAGGCAGGGGCGGTGATGTAATCGCCATTGGCGATACAAACGTCAATACCCTCCTGGAATACCGCTACAGCAAAACTTACAAGGCAGGAAACGGAAAGCCCGGTGCAGGAGCGAGGAAAACAGGTGCCAGCGGAGAACATATCTACCTCAGGCTGCCTTTGGGTACGGAAATCTTCAGCCTGGATGAGGAAAGAAAGCTTAAGCTTGCCGATATCGTCCATGCCGGGGAAGAAGTAATTATCGCCAAGGGCGGATCTGGAGGCAAGGGCAATATCAATTTTGCCACAGCCATCAACCAGGCACCACGTAAGGCCACACCGGGAAGAAAAACTCATGAAATCGAGCTGGAGTTTAACCTGAAACTGATGGCAGATATTGGCCTGGTCGGCTTTCCCAATGCCGGCAAATCCACTCTGCTCAGCGTTCTTTCCGCAGCCCGGCCCAAGGTGGCGGATTATGAGTTTACCACCCTGGAACCGATGTTGGGAGTGGTGAGGGTCTCGGAATACCAGTCCTTTGTGATGGCGGATATTCCCGGCATCATCGAAGGTGCACATATCGGGAAGGGGCTGGGCTTGCAGTTTCTGCAGCACATCCAGCGCACTTCAGCCCTGCTCTTTTTGGTGGATGTCCGCTCTGCGGATCCGGTGGCCGCCTATCAGACCCTGAGGGCAGAGCTCTATCTCTATGACGCATTTATGGATAAAAAACCACACCTGATCGCCATCAGCAAGCTCGACACCGTGCCCGAAGAGGAGCGGCAGGAACTGATATCTCAGATCACAGATAAGTTCAAGAAAGCTACC